>JACDCA010000197.1 GCA_013694635.1 Acidobacteriota bacterium
CTGTAACGCATAAGGAGGGGCTGGAAGCTCGAAGCTGTCACCGTCAGCCCGTGATCCGTCCGTGATCCTCTGCCTTCGTCCCAAGTCATTTGAGAGAGGCTGATCGCCGGTCTAGCGCCGTGTTCGAAACCTCGGCGGCCGCCGCACCGCGACAGGTCTGGAGCAACGACGAGCTGACCGCTGCCGCTGCTCCTGCCGTCTACGCGGACGGACACTTGTACGGTTTCGGGGGCAACTCGGGGGAGTTCTTCAAGTGCGTCGATGCCACAAGTGGCACCGTGAGGTGGAGCGCGCGCATCTATCGGGGAGCTGCGATCGTCGCCGGCCGCACGATCGTGATCCAGTCAGAATCCTCGGGCCTGGTCCGGCTGGTGGCGGCGGAGCCTGCGGCCTATCGTGAACTCACGAAAATGACCGTTCTAAAGCCGCGCGCGGCGACTTTGGCCCCACCTTCGATCGCCGGCGGCCTGATCTTCGTCCGGGATCTCGAGGAAATCGTCGCCGTCCGTATCCAGTAAAATAAGGAAGGGCGTAGCTGGCGTATATCTTGCGATCCAGCTCATTAATGCCGTTCCTTGCCTCCCTCAACGCCTGGCTTCAAGCAATTCTTACCGGCCGCCCCCGACTGCTGACAGGGTTGGTGTCCGGTCTGGCGCTCTGGGTGTTCCTGATTGGGGGATGGATCGTCTGGTTCAGCTACGACGTGACTGCGGGGCTTCCCGATCGCACGGCCGTACGCGGCATCGGCGACTTGCTCCAGTCGACGACGCTGTTCGATTCGAAGGAGCGGCCGGTCTCCACGATCTTCAAGGAGCAGCGCATCGAAGTGCCGCTCGGGAAGATGTCGCCCAATCTGATCAAGGCGGTCGTCTCCATCGAAGACCAGCGGTTCTTCGAGCACAACGGGGTGGATGCGATCCGCGTCGCTGCCGCGGCCGTCCGGAACATGCGCGAAGGGCGCCGCGCCGAAGGGGGCAGCACGATCACCCAGCAGCTAGCCCGCCAGAGCTTTCTGAGCGCCGACAAGACCTACCGGCGCAAGCTGAAGGAAGTCATCCTCGCCGCCAATATCGAGAACATTTACGACAAGAGAGACATCCTCGAGATTTATCTGAACAAGGTGTACCTGGGTGAAGGCTTCTACGGGGTGGAAGCTGCCTCGCGCGGGTACTTCGGCAAGACGGCCGCGACGCTGAACGTGGAAGAGGCGGCGCTCCTCGCTGGCCTGATCCAATCGCCGTCGAACACCGCGCCCACCGTGAACATGGACCGAGCAATCTCGCGACGTAACGTCGTGCTGCAGGCGATGGTCTCAACGCGCACGCTCGAACCGGCCGCGGCCGAGCGCTATAAGCGCGCGCCCGTGCAGCTGAAGAACGCGCTCGAGGTTCGCGAGACGCACGGCCTCTATTTCAAGGAGGAAGTGCGCAAGGCGCTGGTCGAGCGCTTCGGATGGGAACGCGTGTATCAGGGCGGCCTTCGTGTCTACACGACGCTCGACTCGGACCTCCAGCGCGAGGCGGAGACGCTGGTGGAAAAGGGCCTCGTGGACATCGAAAAGCGGCGCGGGTTCCGTCACCCGAAACGTGGCCTGGTGGCTCTGAAGGAAGGTCAGCTGCCCGAGTATCTGCAGGGCGCGCTCGTGTCGCTCGACCCCTCCAACGGCTACGTACTCGCGCTCGTAGGCGGCCGCAACTTCCGCGAGAGCCGCTTCAATCGCGCGACCCAGGCGAGGCGGCAGGCCGGATCCGCGTACAAGCCGTTCGTGTTTGCGGCGGCGCTCGAGGCAGGCTATTCACCCGCGACGGTGATCACACGTCTCAACGATCCCATCCAAACGCTGCAGGGAGCGTGGGTCCCTGAAGACGAACACAGCACCGCGAGTTCGATGACGCTGCGCACGGCGCTCAAGACATCCAGCAACCGCGCGGCGGTTCAACTGCTGAAGTCCGTCGGCATCCCCTCGGCCGTCGGGCAGGCGGAAAAGCTCAACATCGGTACACCTCCGAGCGTTCCGTCACTCGCGCTCGGCGCCGGCGAAGTCACGCTGGCGTCCCTGACAGGTGCGTATGCGGCGTTCGCGAACGCGGGGATCGTGCGTCCGGCCGTCCTGATCAAGCGGGTCGAAGACAAGGACGGAAAAGTCATCTACCGCGACGAACAGAAGTCCAATCGCGCGGTCAGCGAAGCCACCGCGTTCATGATGTCCAGCATGCTTGCCGACGTCGTCAACCACGGTACTGGTCATCGCGTGCGCCAGTCGGGGTTCACGCTGCCGGCAGCGGGCAAGACAGGGACGACGAACGATTATGTCGACGCGTGGTTCGTCGGCTACACTCCGCGCGTCGTGACCGGCGTGTGGGTTGGCTTCGACCAGCGCACGACCATCATCGCCAACGGCTACGGCGGCGAGCTCGCCGTGCCGATTTGGGCCGGGTTCATGAAAGCGGCGACCAGGCGGCACGACTCGGCCTGGTTCAACCGTCCAGCCGACGTCGTGGGCGTCACTATCTGCCGCGTGTCCGGCAAGCTCCCGAGCGGCGGCTGCTCGAACGTAGAGGTCGTCAGCAGCGACGGGTGGGTGGAGGCTCGCTCGATGCTCTACACGGAGTTCTTCCGGAAGGGTACGCAGCCGACGTCGTATTGCCCGATCCACTCTGGCGGGTACATCGATACGTATGCGGGCAATACCAGGGGGGAGACACCGCGCGTGGGGTCCGACGAACACGGCAGCCCGATGCCCCCTGCGGCGACGTCCGGCCGCCGGATGCCCGAGCCCTCGGGACCGGGGTATCGGCCGCTCCCGCGGCCCGAAGAGGTGCGTCCAGAGGAACCGAAGAAGAAGCGCGGCTTCTGGTCGCGCGTCTTCGGCATCGACAAGAAGGACAATCGCAAGAAGGATGAAAAGAGGAAGCCGGGCGGAGGGTAGGTGATAGGATCGACCCGCTGATGCCATTTCGCGACATCATCGGTCACGAGCACGTCCTCAGCCTTGTTTCCCGCGCGGCGATCGGCGGAACCCTGCCTCAGAGTCTCATCCTCGCCGGCCCATCGGGCGTCGGCAAACACATGGCCGCCATGGCGCTCGCGCAGCTCGTGAACTGCGCCGCGCC
>JACDCA010000198.1 GCA_013694635.1 Acidobacteriota bacterium
GAGGTGGGAGGCGGACGCGGTTACGCTGGTTTGATGTAATGCCAGCCGTTCGCGCTGGCGCAAGGAAATGCGAGGCGCTCCTGGCGACGCCGGTCGGCGCACTCCGGCGTCCGCTGCACACTGCAACGGGATACCTCTGGCAACTCACTAGTACGACTTTGTCAGATCCGCAGTTGACGAAACCGCTGTTCGGCTTGCTTCATCCACTGCATGTATCGCGGGCGACTGATAAACAGCAACCCGGTAAAGATCTCCTGCACGAACGCGCGGGCCTGCGGAAACGTGAGCTGCGGGCCTTCGCGCGGTCGCATCCGTTCGCGTTGGATAAACGCGTAGGCCACCGCGCTGATGACCATGTGGTGCTGCCAGCCCGGATACGAGCGTCCTTCGAAGTGGTCGAGCCCGAGTTCGGTCTTGAGGTCCTGGTAATGCTGTTCGATCGCCCAGCGGTGATGCGCCAGCCGCACGAGCTGTTTGAGCGACGCCGACGACGGCAGCGAGACCAGGTAGTGTCGGCGGCGACCGGTGGGACCGAGCCCGCGCTCGCAGAGCAGCCAGACCTCGGGGGCGAGGCGTCGGTGGCGCCAGTCGGTCGCCGGGGTGACGCGCCGGGCCGCGAAGTCGGCTTCCCACGGGGGATTGGTGCCGTTGCGCCACGCGACGCGCCGCCAGGCGCGCGCCGGCAGCGCATCGCTGAGCGCGCGGACGCTGACCGGCTCGTGATCGGGCCAGCCGTCGCGGCGATTGCGCGGCGGGGGCTGCTGGCGATCGATCCGCAACGTGGGCGTGCCGCGGAAGACCGTCAGCGTCGGCGAGATGCCCAAGGCATACGGCAGACGCAACCGATGCAGTGTTTGTCGGACGGTGCTGTTGTCGCCGTATTCGGCATCGGCCACGACGGCGGTCAGGGTCACGCCGGCCGCCCGGGTGCGGCGGACCAGCGTCAAGGCCAGGCGCCATTTCTCTTGAAAGCGGACGGTCGCGGGAATCCGTGCTGCCGCACAACGCGTGGGATCGGTCGTCCACGCTTCGGGCAGATACAGCGCGGCCCCCATCGGCCACGCGCGCTGCTTCGTCCAGAGTGCGGCGGTCACGGCCACTTGGCAATTGGCGACCTTGCCCAAGGCCCCGCAGTACTGCCGCGCCACGCCGACCGAATGCGGCCCCGACTTCGGAAAACTGGTTTCGTCGAGGATCAGGATCCCGGTGCGCTCCGGGATCACCGCCCGCAGCCGCCGCCACACAAGCTCGGCGTCCCACGGCGCATGCGTGATGAAGTGCTGGAACGCTTGGTAGGACGTCGGCTCGCTGATCCGCTCCAGCATCGCCGACATCGACTTGCGCGCGCTGTCGCCCAGCACGCCGTCGACATACTGGCGCAACGACACGTGCTGCGCGCGGTGGCCGAAACAGTCCTTGAACTGATCCAACCAGCGCGTCAGCCGTCGCAGCAGCGCCCACGAGTGCTGATCGAGCACCAGGTCGCAGCGTACCGAAATCGCGCAAAAAGTACAATGCCCTCAATTCCGGTCACTCGCGGATTCTCTCGGGAATCCGATGAAGTGACAAAGTCGTACTAGTTAGTTCGTTCAAAGGGTGTGGTCCGGGGAGAAGGGTAACAGAACAGTCCAGGGACATGGGTGACACATTCAGCCAGACTCGAGCCGAGGTGCTCGATGCCGTGGCAGGAAACGTTACTCATGGACCAACGCGTGCAGTTCATCGCGGACTATCAGCGCGACGTGTTCGACGTCGCGGATCTGGCGGGGCGGTACGGCATCAGTCGAAAGACCGCCTATAAGTGGATCGCTCGCTATGACGCCGCCGGCCCTCCGGGGTTGGTCGATCGATCTCGTCGCCCGGTTCGTTCGCCGCAAAAGACCGCCGAGCCGATCGTCGCGGCGCTGCTCGACGTGCGCCGGCGTCACCCGACGTGGGGCGCCAAGAAGCTGCTGAAGATGGTGGCCACGCGGCAGCCGGCGTGGACGCTTCCCGCTCGGAGTACCGTGTGCGATCTCTTGGTGCGCGCGGGACTCATCACCCCGTCCAGGCGACGCCCGGTGCCGGCGCATCCTGGCCGAGCGTTAATACCGATGACGGCGCCCAATGGGACGTGGACGGCGGACTTCAAAGGCCAGTTCAAGACCCGCAACGGCGTCTATTGCTATCCGCTGACCATCGTCGACGGCTTCAGCCGGTACTTGCTCACCTGCCAGGGATTGTTGTCTACCGCCATCGCCGGGGCCCGCCCGATCTTCCTTCGTCTCTTGCAGGAGTACGGGTTGCCGTGGATCATCCGGACCGACAATGGCGTGCCCTTTGCCACCACCGCGCTCGGCCGGCTATCCACGTTATCTGTCTGGTGGATTCGACTCGGGATCCTCCCCGAGCTGATTGCGCCGGCGTCCCCGCAGCAGAACGGGCGTCATGAGCGGATGCACCGCACGCTCAAGGCGGAGGCGACGCGTCCACCCAGCGGCAATCTCCTGGCGCAACAAGTCCGCTTCAATCGGTTTCGTCACGAGTACAACAACGAACGTCCGCACGAAGCGTTGGACCAAGAGACGCCGGCCTCGCACTATCGACCGTCGGGGCGCGAGCTGCCGCGGCAACTCGCGCCCCTGGAATATCCCGGACACTTTGAAGTCCGCCTCGTCAGCCGCAACAGCGGGATCCGCTGGAAGAAACGCTGGGTCTGTGTGACGCACACCTTGGCCGGTGAATTCGTCGGTCTCGAAGAAGTGGGCGATGGGCTGTGGGACGTATACTTCGGACCGCTCAAGCTCGGGCGGATGGACGAACGCATGTCTCGGATCGAGGATCACAAAGGCAGAACCGTCCGAAAAGTGTCACCCATGTCCCCGGACTGATCTGTTACCTATCTTGCCGGCCGGACACGC
>JACDCA010000201.1 GCA_013694635.1 Acidobacteriota bacterium
CGGTCGTTGTCGCGCCAGTCGGCGTCGACCTTGACGCGCAGGTCCAGGAACACCTTCGTGCCGAAGAACGCCTCGAGCTCCTTCCGCGCCTCGGTGCCGATCTGCTTGATCATCGCGCCGCCGCGACCGATTACGATCGGCTTCTGCGATTCGGTCTCGACGTAGATGGTGCAGTACAGGCGCAGCATCCGCTCGCGCTCAGTCTCGTCGAACTGGTCGACGCCGACGGCGGTCGAAAACGGCAGTTCCTGACGCGTGTGGTGCAGCACCTTCTCGCGAACGATCTCCGCCACCAGCGTCCGCTCCGCCTGATCGGTGAGGAAATCCTCCGGGTACACCGGATCAGATTCGGGAAGCTGATCGAGAAGCACCTGTTCCAGGCGGTCGACTCCATCACCCGTTTCAGCGGACACGGGAACGATGGATGCGAAAGAATGCCAGCCCTGCGCCTTCTCCATCAGCGGCAGAAGGTTCGCCTTGCTCACCAGGTCGATCTTGTTGAGCACCAGGACGACGGGTGTCGTAAGGTGCTTCAGGAGGTTGGCGACGTACTCGTCGCCGCGTCCTGGTCGCGTGGACGCGTCGAATACGAGCGCCACGACATCCACGTCGCGGAGCGTCTCCACGGCGGCATCCACCATGCGCACGTTCAGCCGGTGGAGCGGACGATGGATGCCCGGCGTATCCATGAATACGATCTGGCCGCCAGGCATGTTCTTGACCGCCACGATCCGGTTGCGCGTCGTCTGAGGTTTGTCAGAGACGATCGCGACCTTTGTGCCGACCATGCGATTCAGGAGCGTGGACTTGCCCGCGTTCGGGCGTCCGATGAGGGATGCAAAGCCAGCGTGAGGCATCAGCGCGTCTCTTCTTTCTCGGCTGGCTGCGCCCGGAGGAACCGGACGCGGTGGATCCGCCGGCGCTCCGCTTCGAGCACCTCCACCGTCATCCCGTCCAGTTCGAACCGCTCGCCGGCGGCAGGCACCCGCCCGACGCGCGTGAGGACATACCCGCCGACGGTTTCGAAGCCTTCGGGCTCTATCTCCACGCCGAGCCGCTCGCGGACTTCCGCGATGTTGACTTTGCCGCTGAAGATGAACGACCCGTCCGGCGACTCCACGACAGGCTCGGTTTCGACGTCGTACTCGTCGCGGATCTCGCCGACGATCTCCTCCAGCAGGTCCTCGATCGTCGCCAGCCCCGCCGTGCCGCCGTACTCGTCCACGACGATGCAGATCTGCGTCTGGCGACGCTGAAACTCCTTGAGGAGCTCCGCGACACGCTTGGTCTCGGGAACGAACGTCGCGGGGCGCACGAGGTGCGGGAGGTCCTGCAAAAGATGTGAGGTTTCGGGCACATCTTTCAGCTGGATCAGGTCCTTGACGTAAACAATCCCCAGGATGTTGTCGAGGTTCTCGCCGTAAACCGGAATCCGGGAGTACTCCTGCTCCTGGAAGAGCGCGCGGAGCTCGGCGAGCGTGGCGTCGGCGGCGATGGCCACCATGTCGGGCCGCGGCGTCATCACCTCGCGGACGAGCGTATCGCCGAAGTCGACGATCGACTGTAGCAGCTTGCGCTCGTCACCCTCGATGAGGCGCTGCTCCTCTCCGGCGTCGAGATACGCGTGGGCCGTCCCGGCGGCCTCCTCTTTGTCGGTTGCGTTCCCGTTGGTCTCCGGCCGGTCGCGGCGCGGTTCGGCGATCAACCCCACGAGCCCACCGGTCAGTGGCCGCATCGCTCGCGCGACGACGTCGAATGGCGGCAGGATGACTTCGAGCACGCGCTCAGGATTGCGACGGATGATCCACAGCGGGCCGAGGTGCTCGCAGAGAACGATGAATATCGCGACAAACAGCAGGAGCAGTCCGATGGATTTGAACCCCGTACTGCCGGTCCGGATGGCGATGAGCACGGTCGCCAGCGAGAAGATGAGACCCAGCAGAAGCCTTACGGGGATGAAGAGCTGGACGGGGTTCTCGAGGTAGTAGCCGAGGCGATCGTCGCGTCCGCCGCGCTCGGCCATCAGCCGCAGCGACAGCTTCATGAGCGCGCTGAACGCGGTCTCGATGGTGCCGACGTAGACAGCGG
>JACDCA010000222.1 GCA_013694635.1 Acidobacteriota bacterium
CGCTTGTGCGTCCGCAGCTCGAACTGTTCGCGCGACTTCTTGTCGACGTGCGGCGAGCGGAGCACGGTCCACTTGTTCTTTTCCGTCGGCAGCGGGATCGGCCCCGCCAGCCGGGCGCCCGTCCGGCGCGCCGTATCCACGATCTCGGTTGTCGACTGATCGAGCACCCGGCTGTCGTACGCCTTGAGCCGGATCCGGATCTTGTCGCTGAACGCTGTAGCCATCTTCGTTGTCCTTAAGCCTTGCCCTGCATCCTGGCGACGACTTCGTCGCTCACGTGGCCAGGGGCCGGTTCATACCTGTCGAAATGCATCGAATAGGTGGCGCGGCCCTGCGTGCGCGATCGCAGATCGGTCGCGTAGCCGAACATCTCCGACAGCGGCACGCGGGCGTTGATGATCTGCGTGCCTCCGCGGTCTTCCTGCGACTGGATCTGCCCGCGTCGGCTCGACAGGTTGCCCATGACGTCACCCATGTAGTCCTTGGGGACGACGACTTCGACGCGCATCACCGGTTCGAGCAACACCGGCTTCGCCTTCTTCGCCGCATCCTGGAACGCCATCGAGCCGGCGATCTTGAATGCCATTTCGGACGAGTCGACGTCGTGGTACGAACCGTCGTACAGCTCGATCCGCACATCGTCCACCGGGTAGCCGGCGAGCACGCCGCGCGTGAGCGCTTCCTTGATCCCTTCGTCGATCGGCTTGATGAACTCCCTCGGGATCGTGCCGCCGCTGATCTTGTTCTCGAAGACGTAGCCCGAGCCCGGCTCGCCGGGGAACAAGTGAATCTTGGCGTGGCCGTACTGGCCGCGTCCGCCGGTCTGCTTGGCGTACTTCATCTCGCCGTCAGCCGGGCGCGTCAGCGTTTCCTTGTACGCCACCTGCGGACGGCCGACGCTTGCCTCGACGTTGAACTCGCGCTTCAAGCGGTCGACGATGATCTCGAGGTGCAGCTCGCCCATGCCGGCGATGACGACTTCGCCGGTCTGGATGTCGGTCTTCACGCGGAAGGTGGGATCCTCGGCCATCAGCTTGCCGAGCCCCTGGCCGAGCTTTTCCTGGTCGACCTTGGTCTTCGGCTCGATCGCGAGCGAGATCACGGGTTCCGGGAAGTCCATCGACTCCAGCACGACGGGCTTCTTCTCGTCGCAGATCGTGTCGCCGGTCGTCACCGTCTTCAGGCCGACGGCCGCGGCGATGTCGCCCGCGTAGACTTCCTTGATCTCTTCGCGCTTGTTCGCGTGCATCTGCAGCAGGCGCCCGAGCCGTTCCGACTTCTGCTTGGTCGAGTTGTAGACCGTGGTGCCGGCCGCCATGACGCCCGAGTACACGCGAATGAACGTGAGCTGACCGACGAACGGGTCGGTCATGATCTTGAACGCGAGCGCCGAAAACGGCGCGTCATCGGACGCGGGACGCTCGACGAGGACGTCCGGGCCCTTGTCGGGATCGAATCCGACGATCGCCGGCACGTCGACCGGGGACGGCAGGTAGTCGACGATCGCGTCGAGCAGGGGCTGCACGCCCTTGTTCTTGAACGCCGAGCCGCAAATGACCGGCACGAACGCCGCCTCCGCCTTGTCGCCCCTCGTATGGACGGAGGTGTTGACGCGCTTCCGGAGCGCGGCCTTGATTTCCTCGTCGCTGATCTCTTCGCCGTGCAGGTACTTCTCGAGGAGCTTGTCGTCCGCTTCGCTGACCTTCTCGATCAGCTGTTCGCGGTACGCCTTCGCCTCTTCGAGCATGTCGGCGGGGATCTCGTCGACGACGTACTCGGCGCCCATGGTCTCGTCCTTGTAGCGGATCGCCTTCATCGCGACGAGGTCGACCACGCCGACGAACTTGTCTTCAGCGCCGATGGGAAGCTGCAGCGCCACCGGGTTGCCGCCAAGCTTGGTCGTGATCTGCTCGAACGTGCGCTTGAAGTCCGCGCCGATGCGATCCATCTTGTTCACGAAGCAGATGCGCGGCACGCGGTATTTGTCCGCCTGGCGCCAGACGGTTTCGGACTGCGGCTCGACGCCGGCAACCGAGTCGAACACCGCCACCGCGCCGTCGAGCACCCGCAGGGACCGCTCGACTTCGGCGGTGAAGTCCACGTGGCCGGGCGTATCGATGATGTTGACGCGGACGTCACGCCAGAAACAGGTTGTCGCCGCGGACGTGATCGTGATGCCGCGCTCCTGCTCCTGCTCCATCCAGTCCATCGTGGCGGTGCCTTCGTGCACTTCGCCGATCTTGTACGTACGTCCGGTGTAGAACAGAATACGTTCTGTCGTCGTGGTCTTCCCGGCATCGATGTGGGCCATGATGCCGATGTTCCGAGTTCGATTGAGCGGTGTCTGTCTTGGCATTAGCTTTCAGCTGACAGCTTTCAGCTATCAGCCCGTTCACGTTTATCGAATACTCTCCGTCACCCTTGCGTCTCGGCTGACAGCCGATAGCTGACAGCTCTACCAGCGGTAGTGCGCGAACGCCTTGTTGGCTTCCGCCATGCGGTGGACGTCTTCGCGCTTCTTGACCGCCCCCCCGCGAAGGTTGGCGGCGTCCATCAGCTCGTTCGCGAGCTTCTCGATCATCGTCTTGCCGTCGCCGCGCGAGCGTGCGAAGCCGACGAGCCAGCGGATGCTCAGCGACAGTCGCCGATTCGGGTTCACCTCGACCGGCACCTGGTAGTTCGAACCGCCGACGCGGCGCGACTTCACTTCGAGCGCCGGTTTGACATTCTCGACCGCCTTCTTGAACACCTTCAAGGGATCGTCGCCGGTCTTCTCCTGGATCGAGGAGAGCGAGCCGTACATGATCCGCTCGGCTGTGCTCCGCTTGCCGTCGCTCATCAGCGTGCTGATGAACTTGGTCACCAGCGAGCTGCTGTAGATCGGGTCGAGCGGAACCTCACGCTTTGGAACTTCTCGTCGTCTTGGCATATCTGTAAGCTCTCAGCTTTTAGCTCTCAGCTTTCAGCTCTGATGGCTGAGAGCTGACGGCTATCTACGACTTCGGCCTCTTTGCGCCGTACTTCGAGCGAGCCTGCTTCCGGCCCTGCACGCCGACGGCGTCGAGCGTGCCGCGGACCACGTGGTAGCGAACGCCCGGGAGATCCTTCACACGGCCGCCGCGAATCAACACCAGCGAGTGCTCCTGGAGGTTGTGGCCGACGCCCGGGATGTACGTCGTCACCTCGATCCCATTGGTCAGCCGCACGCGCGCAACCTTGCGCAGCGCCGAATTCGGCTTCTTGGGAGTCTGTGTGAACACGCGCACGCAGACGCCGCGCTTCTGCGGGCTATCCTGCAGCGCCGGGCTCTTGGTCTTCGTGATGACCTTCGCGCGCCCTTTCCGGACAAGCTGGCTGATCGTCGGCACAGTCGAAGCACTCCAGTCCCGCCTTCGCAAGGCTCCGGCGGACAAGCACGCGGGAACGCCGCGCGCGAAAAAAACGCGAAACGCCGCAGACGGCCCGTCTGAAC
Source organism: Acidobacteriota bacterium (assembly GCA_013694635.1). Lineage (GTDB taxonomy): Bacteria > Acidobacteriota > Vicinamibacteria > Vicinamibacterales > 2-12-FULL-66-21 > JACDCA01. Next base: position 3,473 of record JACDCA010000222.1, read on the forward strand.
GCCAGGGCTCGGTGCCCCGGCCTCGGG
>JACDCA010000227.1 GCA_013694635.1 Acidobacteriota bacterium
GACTACATCGCAACCCGCAAAAGGCATCTCGCGCACCTCGAGGTGTTCCGGCGTAATTCGCCTGATTGATAACAGGAGATGAAGAGATCAGGAGGAAGGCCCGTCTTCTACCCCTCTGCCTCCTGAACTCCTGGTCTCCTGTAATCCCCGCGGCGCTAATATGAATCTATGAAGCGCTTCATTCCCTCCACCGTCTTCGCTGTTCTCCTGGCCACCGCCGCCGGCGTTTCCGCGCAGTCCGCCTCAGCCATGAAGAAAGCCGCGCCGGCACGGCATCCGCCGACTCCCGCGGGAGCGCGCGCCTTTCTTGCCGAAGTGAACCGCGAGCTGCTCCGGCTCATCAACGCCGCGAACCGTGCGGGCTGGACGCAGGCTACCTACATCACTCCCGACACCGAGACGATGGCGGCGCAGGCGAATGAAGTGCTCGTGACGGCGGCCACCAATTACGCGAAGGAGGCGTTCAGGTTCGACAAGGTTGAAGTGAGCCCCCTCGAGCGCCGGCAGCTGTACCTGCTCAAGAACTCGTTGACGATGTCGGCGCCGCCGGATCCGAAAGAGGCGGAGGAGCTGACGCAGCTCGTGGCGTCGATGGAGGGCGTGTACGGGAGCGGAAAGTATTGCCCGGGGGCTCCGGTAAGACCGGCGGAAGCGGCCGCACCGCCGGAAAAGGAATGCCTCGACATCGAGAAGATCACCAAGATTCTCGCTGAGAGCAGAGACCCGAAGCGGCTGCTGGACGTGTGGGAGGGCTGGCACACCATCTCACCGCCGATCCGGAAGAACTACGCGCGGTTCGTGGAGCTGTCGAACAAGGGTGCGCGCGTCCTCGGGTTCAAGGACACCGGCGCCATGTGGCGCGGCAAGTACGACATGCCGCCCGATGCGTTCGCAAAGGAACTGGATCGTCTCTGGGGACAGCTGCGGCCGCTCTATCTGTCGCTGCACACCTACGTGCGGTCGAAGCTGCGGGACAAGTACGGCGACATTGTTCCGGAGAACGGTCCGATCCCGGCGCATCTCCTCGGCAACCTGTGGCAGCAGGACTGGTCGAACATCTACGACCTGGTGGCACCCGCGGGGGAGAAGGAGGCGTTTTCGCTGACGGAGAATCTGAAGGCGCGCAAGCTGAACCCCGTCGACATGGTCCGGATCGGCGAGCGCTTCTTCACGTCGCTCGGCTTCGAGCCGCTGCCCAAGACCTTCTACGAGCGCTCGCTGTTCGTGAAGCCGCGTGACCGTGAAGTGGTGTGCCATGCGAGCGCGTGGGACATCGACAGCACCGACGACCTGCGCATCAAGATGTGCATCGACATCAATGCCGAAGACTTCTCGACGATCCATCACGAGCTGGGGCACAACTTCTACCAGCGCGCCTACAAGCAGCTGCCGGTGATCTTCCGCGACAGCGCCAACGACGGGTTTCACGAAGCGCTTGGCGATACGCTCGCGCTGTCGGTGACGCCTGAGTACCTGGTGAAGATCGGGCTGCTCGACAAGGCGCCGGACGCATCGGCGGATACCGGACTGCTGTTGCGCGCGGCGCTGGAGCGCCTCGCCTTCCTGCCATTCGGCTTGCTCGTCGATCAATGGCGATGGCAGGTGTTCTCGGGGGAGATCACCCCGCAGAACTACAACAAGGGTTGGTGGGATCTCAAGCTGAAGTATCAGGGCGTCGCGCCGGTGTCACCGCGGGGTGAGGAGCTGTTCGATCCGGGCGCCAAGTACCACGTGCCCGCAAACACGCCATACGCCCGGTACTTCCTCGCGCATGTCCTGGAGTATCAGTTCCATCGTTCACTCGCCAAGCTGGCGGGCTGCACGACTCCACTGCACCGCTGCTCGATTTACGGCAATGCGGAAGCGGGCAAGCGGCTGAAGGGGATGATGGAAATGGGCTCGTCGAAGCCGTGGCCCGACGCGCTCGAGGCGCTCACCGGCCAGCGCGAGATGGACGCCACCGCCATGGCGGAGTACTTCGCGCCGCTCAAGAAGTGGCTGGACGAACAGAATCGCGGGAAAAAAGTGGGCTGGTGAGTCGTTTGAGTTGACATTGTCAGAAGCTGAACCCGATGCCCATCTCGACCTTCCGGGGCTGACCGACACCGGTCGGCAGGCGGAAGAAGGGTGACGTCATCGTGCCGTTGTAGCCGGTGCGATTCACGCGATTGGCGATGTTCTGCACGCCGACATTGAACGAGATCCGGTAGCGCGGCTGCTCGCCGCCGCCGACGGTGTTCACCGACACCACCCCGGCGGGGCCTCCCATCACCATGATCCCCGGAGGCACCTGCACCTTCCGCTTGCCGAACGAAATCGTATACGACGCGTTCGCGTTGCCGTTGATCTGGCGCGCGCCGCGTTCGGTGTTGCGGCCGACTCCCGCCGGACGGTCGTTGAACACGAGGTCGCCGTTGTCGTCCTTCCCGGTCCGAATGGTGTACGGCGACGCCGAGCTCATATTCGCGTTAATGAACACATTCAGATTTTTCAGCGCCTGGCTGTTGATCCCGACATTGAGCCGATGGCGGATGTCGTTGTTGGCGGGGCCCCATTCACCCTCCGGACTTCCGCTGAACGGAATGCTGAAGGCGCCATCCGAATTGCTGCGCTGAAATCCGAGGTTGTGATTGACGTTGAAACTGCCGCGC
>JACDCA010000251.1 GCA_013694635.1 Acidobacteriota bacterium
CCGACCACGACGACCGGGTCGTGCCGGCTCACTCATTCAAGTACGCGGCCGCGATCCAGGAGCTGGCGAAGACCGACAAGCCGATCCTGATCCGGATCGACACGAAGTCAGGCCACGGCGCGAGCAATCTCACCAAACAGCTCGAGACAACCGCTGACATCTACGCGTTCATCATGCACAGCATGGGGCTGACGCCCGTCCGGACGGGGACGAACTGAAAACAGGAGATCAGGAGTTTCTTACAGGAGGTCGGGAGATCAGGCGTTAACTAGGTAAACGCAAAAGCCACGCTCAGATATACATCTTGGAGGTGGCCCAGATCTCCCGCATCGAGCGCTTCGGGCGGCGGAGCACGTAGACCGGGCGGTGGTTCTCGAAGGGCATGCACAGACCGCATTCGATCGTCGCGGCGTGCTCGACGCTCTCGTACGACTTCAAGTGATCCTCCCGCTTCCCGCCGATCACGATGAGGATCTCGCCGCTGACATCGCGCGGGCCCCAGAGGTAGTAGCTGTTGTGCGGACTGATGGCTTTGACCGCCAGCCCGTGCTTCGGACCGAGAAAGTCGATGGCGCCTGCTTCGCCATAGTTGAGGGCGAAGATTCCCGCCCTGCGCTGTTCGTCCGGCGTCAGGGAGTGGTAGACACTCGCTACGATCCCCACCATCTCGTCCCATCCGAACATGTCCGCGAAATGCTGCGGGAGCTCGGCCGTCGCATTCCGCTCGGCATCGGGCGGTCTCAGTCCGAGAGCCCTCGAATACGCCATGTAGCTGTCAATTGACAGTACCGGGAACGCTCCCGGAGCGACGATCGCACCCGCCAGCAGGAGCGCGCCGAGGGTGACGGGCCTCAACACGCGAGCCCGATGCGCGAGGACGCGCATGATTGTCACGCTTCCGGCGGCAAACATGAGCGGGTAGCTCGGTGACAAATAGTACGTCTTGCCGTGCTGCACGAAGATGATCAGGAAAATCGTGACGTAGGCCCATCCGAACAAGCGGAGGCGTCCCCCGTCAGCAGTGAAGAAGAACCACAGCCCTGCAAACAGCAACAGGGCATTGAGCGGATGCATCTCGAGCAACTGGCTGCCCGCGAACTGGAGGGGCGTCAGCCGCGCATTCTTCAAGGCATCCGCGTTGCGGATGAACTCGATCGTCGGCCAGCTGTGTGTGATCTGCCAGATGATGTTCGGCGTCGCGATTGCCGCAGCAATAGCGGCCCCGATCCAGAGGTAAGGGCTGCGCAGCCATCGTCTCTCACGCGTCAACAGAACACCCGTGCCCAGACCAAGGGCCAGGAACGCCATGCTGGTCTTGTTCTCGAGCCCGAGCCCGATGAGGCCACCGGCGGTGATCCAGAGCGTCTCTCGTTCTTCGACAACGATTCGTGCAACGACGAATACGGTTGCCGTCCAGAAGAGCACGTCCCACGCATTCATCGAGAGGATGTGGAAGATGTAGAGAAACACCGGGGCGATCGCGACGGCAAGCGCGGCAAGCGCCGCCGCCCACCGGTCTCCGCCGAAGAGCAGCGCGAGTCGCCCGGTCAGCACGAGCGTGGCGCCGCCTGCCAGCGCCGAGAGGAATCGAATGGCGAGCAGCGATTCGCCGAACAGCGTCCGCGACAGCTTGGCGACGAGCGCCACAAATGGCGGGTGGTCCACGTAGCCCCACGCCAGGTGTTCGGCGCAGGCGAGGTAGTAGAGCTCGTCACGGAAAATCCCGTAGCGATTGACGATTGAGAGCTGGAGCACGACGTACGCCGCTGCCATCAGCCAGACGGTTCGCATCGGCGCCTCCACGCCCTCGATTCTTACAGGCGGACCGGTCCTGCAGGAGAAAAAAAACTGTCCGATTTCGTTTCACGGATGTTCGTGTCCGCGCAAGCAGGCACCTGCGCCGGCCCGCCCCCTGCCCGTAACCTGTTGAGGAATAGATAACGGAGCCGGGCGCGCAGAGCTGGCATGGTGCGTGGAGCACCGGCTGCGGTCGCGACATGCACTCGGTGCTGCAGCATCTTCGATTCGCCGTACGCCTGTTCGGCAAGAGCCGTGGGTTCACGGCCGTCGCCCTCACCACACTGGCGCTGACCTCGGCGCCAACGCGACAATCTTCAGCCTGGTGGACGCGCTCTTCCTTCGCCCACTGCCGGTCCCGGACTCTCACGAAATCGTCCACGTGGCCCGCACCAAGGCGGGAAGTGCGGAAGCCCTGTTTCTGAGCGCCATCGGGCTCTACGGTGTTCTCGCATTCACCGTCAGCCACCGAACGCGCGAGATTGCCGTTCGCATGGCCCTCGGTGCGGCGAGCGGCCACGTGGCGCGGACGGTTGTTCGCCAGAGCATGCTGATCGCCGCGATCGGAGTTTTCCTCGGCATCGCCGTCGCGGCTGTCAGCGCACGCCAGATCGCGTCGCTCCTCTACGG
>JACDCA010000253.1 GCA_013694635.1 Acidobacteriota bacterium
CTTTCGAGGCGGTGACCTGGTAGTTTCCCGGCGGCAGTCCGATCTGGATGAACTCGCCCTTGCCGTTGGTCTTGGTCTCGAACTTGCGCCCGGTATCGGTCGCTGCCATCAAGATCTTCGCGCCTTCGACAGCCTTGTTCTGCGCGTCGATGACTTTTCCCTTCAGCTGGCCACTCTGCGCCGCCGCCGGAACCGGATAAGCCGCCACGGCGATGACAAACGCGATGACGGCGCATGCGCGGCCGGTCGATGTCGATGTCATGCCACGGTGCAACCCGGTGCAACACAGCGTCGATGTCATGCTTCGTTCCTCCGTTTTCAAGTCCCGGCGCAACACCGAGCAACAACCGCTTAGCCGACTTTTCAGTGTGGCACCGTGTTGCACCGTGGCCTGGCTCAGTGTACATCGAAGAAGCGCGTGATGTCGTCGAGCCCATGGGTGACCGGGGCGGGAGGAAGCGACGCCAGGACCCGTCGCCCGTATCCCATCGTCTTCAGTCGCGGATCGAGCACCGCCAGGACGCCGCGATCCTGCCGGTGCCGGATCAACCGTCCGAGCCCTTGCTGGAGCGTCAGGATCGCCAGCGGGATCTGGTATTCCCCGAACGCGGATCCGCCCCCTGCGTTGATCGCTTCGATCCGGGCTGCAGTGATCGGGTCACCGGGGGAGGCAAACGGAATCTTATCGATGATCACGCAGCTCAGCGCTTCTCCGACGACGTCGACCCCCTGCCAGAAACTCGAAGTGGCGAGGAGGATAGCATTGGGTGTCGCGCGGAACGAACGCAGCAGCGCCGACCGCGGCGCTTCACCCTGGACGAAGATCGGGTATTCGAGCTCGCGTGCGGCCACGGCGTGCACGTCGCGCAGCGTCGCATAACTGGTAAAGAGCACGAACGCGCGCCCCTGGCTCCGCCGGACGATCTCAACGATCTCGCGCGCAGCCGCCTGGCCGAACTCACGCGATCGGGGGTCCGGCATGCGGCGGGGCAGATAGAGGATCGCCTGTGTCTTGAAGTCGAACTCCGAGGCGAGGAGGATCTCGCGAGCACGGCCGATCCCCAGCCGCCCCTTGACGTAATCGAAGGTGCCGTCGACGGCAAGCGTTGCGGACGTCAGAACGGTGGCTTTCATCTTGTCGAGCAGCAGCTCGCGGATGATGCCGGAGACGTCTATGGGCGCCGCCCGCAGGAACGTTCCGCGGCCGCGTGCTTCGAGGTAGTAGACGAACCCGGGGTCATCGGCGCGCAGCAGAAAGCCGATGTGGCCCCTGAGCTCCACCGCCCGGCCGCCGAGCGCGACGACATCTTCGGGCATGGCGCCGCCGAGGGCGATATCCGCCTCGAGCGCCTGCAGCGCCCCTGTGAGCGCCAACCCTTCGTCGGCGACGCGATTCAACTGTTGCGGACGGATCCGACGCCGCGATTCTCCGCCCAGCAGGCTGCCGCCCGCGGCCCCCGGGGCTGCGGCGTCGAATCGGACCATCTGCAGCGCACCAAAAAACTCCCGGGCGCGGTCGCGCAGGCGGTCCACATCGACGGCGAGCTCCGCGGCACGCTCCGAGTCGGACACCAGCTTCGCCGCGAGCGCGCGCTCGACATCGCGCGCCAGGTCTTCGATCCGATAGTTGCTGACCGAGATGCCGAAGTACTGTGTCGCGACGTCTTCGAGCTGATGGGCCTCGTCGACGATCGCATAGTCACAGGAGGGGATCACCTCACCGAACGAGCTCTGACGGACGGCTGCGTCGGCGCAGAGCAGGTGGTGATTCACGATCACGATGTCAGAGGCGGCCGCCTGCTGGCGCATGCGGGTGACGAAGCAGTCGCCGAACTGGGGGCAATCGGCGCCGATGCAGTTTTCGGCGCTTGCCGAGATCTCGTTCCAGAACGAAAGATCCTCGGGGAGGTCTTCGATCTCGGCGCGGTCGCCCGTCGCCGTGCCCCGCCGCCATTCGTCGATCAGCTTGATGTAATGCGCGTCGTCCCGGGTTCGGAACGCGCCGCCGTCGCGATGACTCTCGAACCGATGCAGGCAGAGATAATTGCTGCGCCCCTTCATGTAGGTCGCCGTGAACTCGACGTCCAGCGAGTCGCGCAGCACCGGCAGGTCCTTGAAGAAGATCTGTTCCTGAAGGTTCTTTGTGCCGGTCGACACGAGCACGCGGTTGCGGCTGAGGATTGCCGGGACGAGGTAGGCGAGCGTTTTCCCGGTGCCAGTCCCGGCTTCGGCGAGCAGCACCCCCCCGGTATCGATCACGGCTGCCACCGCGTCGGCCATTTCGAGCTGTCCCTGTCGAGCCCCGAATCCGGGCAGCGCCGCCGCAATCGGGCCGTCCGGCGCGAACGCCTCAGCGACGACGCCGCGCAGGCCGGACCTAGGTCCGTCGATTACTGTTCGGGATAGAGGGGGAACTTCCGGCACAGGGCTTCGACTTCGTCCCGAATGGCGCGGAGCACCGGTTCATCGTCGGGCGCTGCCAGCGCGCGGGCGATCAGCTCCGCGA
>JACDCA010000271.1 GCA_013694635.1 Acidobacteriota bacterium
TACTACACCAAGCTGTACGGCACGACGGCCATGGGTCTCGCGGTTGAACAGATGGCAATGGTGACGGCGATGTATCCCGGGCTGAAGGCGGCGAGCGAGCGGCTGAAGCTGGAGGGTGACAAGCTCAAAGGCACGCCCCTCGCCACCATCACGACCTTTGAAGCCGTCAAGTCGAAGGCGGCGATGGAAGAACAGTCCAAGCAGAAAGACTCGGGGGGCGGCGGTATCGGCGGGATGCTCTCGCGCAGGATGATGAAGAAGGAAGACCCCACGCAGCGTGCAACCATTTTCACCATCCATCACGAGTTCCTGGAAGTGTCGCCGAGCGCGTCGGCGGCGGACGTGGAGATCCCCGGGGGATTCAAGGAGAAGAAGTAGCTATCAGCTATCAGCTATTAGCTGCCGGCTGAGCGCTGAGAGCTGACAGCCGAGGAACCGAATGCGCCGACGCAGATTTCTCAAGGCGATACCCGCGGCGGTGGCGGCGGGTATCGCGGCCCCGACCCTCGCGCAGCAGCAGGAGCAGGCGCCGCGCGTGAGCAAGGACACGCTCGACTGCGCCGAGAAGATCTTCGGCGTCGATTTCACCGATCAGCAGGAAGAGCAGGCCCTCGCCGGCGTCAACCGCAATCTTGACGCGTACGAGCGGCTGCGCGGCGTGAAGATCCCGCTCGATACGGAGCCGGCGGTGACCTTCCGGCCGTATCTGCCGGGGAAGAAGCCGAAAGGGGGGGCGACGCCCGGGGCAAAGATCAACGTGAAGCTGCAGGCGCCGGCGGCGCGGGTCGCCTCACTCGACGACCTTGCGTTCCTCCCTGTCACGGCGCTGGCGGCGCTCGTGCAGCGGCGGGAAGTATCCTCCACCGACCTGACACGCATGTACCTGGCGCGCCTGAAGAAGCACGGCGCGCGCCTCAATGTGTACGTCACGCTGACCGAGGAGCTCGCGCTCGCGCAAGCGGCGCAGGCGGACCGTGAGATCAAGGGTGGAAAGTCTCGCGGACCGCTGCACGGCATCCCCTGGGGCGCCAAGGACCTCTTCGCCACCAAAGGCATCCCCACCACCTTTGGTGCCGGACCGTACCAGAACCAGATCATCGACTACGACGCGACGATCGTCGAACGGCTCCGCGACGCCGGCGCCGTGCTGGTCGCGAAGCTCTCGCTCGGCGCGCTCGCGCAGGGTGATCGCTGGTTCCGCGGCCAGACGAAGAACCCCTGGAACCCTGACGATCCGCAGCGCGGAGGGTCCAGCGGCTCGTCGGCCGGTCCGGGATCCGCCACGGCCGCCGGCCTGGTGGGTTTTGCCATCGGCACGGAGACTCGTGGCTCGATCATCTCTCCCTCGGCGGTGAACGGCGTCGTGGGGATGCGGCCAACCTACGGGCGTGTGAGCCGCCATGGCGCCATGGCGTTGAGCTGGACGATGGACAAGATTGGACCGATGTGCCGGTCGGTCGAGGATTGCGCACTGGTGTTCAACGCGATCTATGGTCCCGACGGCCGCGACGATTCCGTGGTGGATGCCCCGTTCACGTGGGCGCCCGACGTCCCGCTCGCGAAGCTGAAGATCGGGTACCTCAAATCGGAGTTCGAGCCGCCGGCGCCGGGAGCGGGGCGCGGCGACGGACGCGGGGATGCGGGGCGCGGAGACGCCGGGCGCGGCGAAGGAGGTCGCGGCGGAGATCCGGCCGGCCGTGGCCGCGGAGGGCTCTCACCCGAGGAGCAGCGGCGCCGGCGCGACGAGCAGCTCGAGGTGCTGAACGATGCGCTCAACGTCTATCGCAAGGCAGGGGCGACACTGGAGCCAATCGAGCTCCCCGGAACGCGGCTCGCGGGGATGATCAACTTCATCCTGACGACCGAGGGTGCGGCCGCCTTCGACGACCTCACACGCAGCCAGGACATCAACGACCCGTCACTCGGCAGCTGGCCGAACGCATTCCGCACGCACCGGTTCGTGCCGGCGGTCGAATACATTCGCGCACAGCGCGCCCGCACGCTGCTGATCCGGGAGATGGATACCCTGATGTCGAAGTACGACGTGTTCATCACGCCGACCGGCAGCGCCAGTCTCGGACTGACGAATCTCACGGGACACCCCGCCGTGGCCCTCAAAGCGGGGTTCGTCGCCAACGCACCGGTCGAGATCATGGTCACCGGGCGCCTCTACGAAGAAGCGACGATGCTCCGCGTCGCGCTCGCCTACGAACGCGCCACCCGGTGGCATACGATGAATCCTGCGCTGTAGATTTGCACTCAGCGAGCGCGCTCATGTTTTACTAGGGCGGCGAGCGCCTGCGACTGCTCGTATTGGCCGAGGCGATCGGCGAGCTTGATGTAAATGTCACGGAGCGGCCCGGCGATTGCGGGGTGCCGGGCCGCGGTCTGCAGAACCTGTGACAGTTCGTATCCCGCCGGCAACGTCCCGGCCGCGCGCAGCGCGCTCTGCAGGGTGTCAGCCGAGATGTCGCTGCGCCTGAGGATCGACTGCAGCACACGGCTGCGTTCGTAGGTCCCGCCCAGCGTCTCCACCGCCGCGAAAAACGGCCCGCGCTGCGGCCCTTCGATGCTGTTTTTCGAGACCTGCAGCAGGAACTCCGCCGCCTCGTAGTCGGCGTTGAGGTCCGCAACCGACTTCAGCATAGTCGCGGTCACGTCGGCGGAAAGGTCATCGCGCGCGGCCACGGCCGCCAGCACCCGGCGATGTTCGTAATCGCTCTCAACGGTAGAGAGCGCGGCGAAGAACTCGGCGCGGGCCTCCTCGATCGGCTGCTGTTTCACCACCTGGACAAGGAGTGACGCCAGTTCGTAGTCGGACGCGATGCTGCGGCTTGCGTCGAGCATCGACTTGAGGAGCTCGCTGCTCAGTGGCCCGCGCTTGAGCCCCGATCCATAGACGCGCCGCCTCTCGTAATCACTTTCGATCGTGCGCGACGCGTCGAAGTACGCCCGGCGCGTCGCTTCGTTGGTGACGAGGCGGTCGCCGGACTCGATGAGCAACGACGCCAGCTCGTAGTCGGACGAGATC
>JACDCA010000280.1 GCA_013694635.1 Acidobacteriota bacterium
ACGGTGTGGTGCTGATCGACGTCGAGGTCGCCGTTGGCAACGATGGAGAGATCGAACGCCCCATGACGGGCGACGAGCTCGAGCATGTGGTCCAGGAACCGGATGCCCGTGCGGACCTCGTACCGCCCGCGCCCCTCCAGCGCCAGCTCGAGCACGATCGACGTTTCCGTCGTCTGCCGCCTGATCACCGCGCGCCGCACAACACCTCCGCGATCGCGTCGATGCAGCGTCTCGTGTGCTCGATGATTCCGGCCGTGATGCGGACGCAGCCGGCGCAACCGGCGTCGCGCGACCGGTCACGCACGTACACGCAGCGCTTCTGGAGTTCCGCGACGACACGGGTCGCGCCTTCGGCGAATCGCGCCAGAACGAAGTTCGCTTCGCTGGGCCAGTACTCGACCGAAAGCCGGTCAAAGGCGGAGTAGAGAAGCCGCTTCGACTCGGCCACCTGCCGCAGGTAGTCCTCATGGTGCCGCGTATCCGCCAGCGCGGCCGGCAGGGCGACCGTTGCCGCGATGTTGAGGCTGTAGGGAGGGACGACCCGGCGGACGCGCGCGAGGGTCTCCGCCGCGCCAACCAGCGCACCGACACGAAGCCCGGCCAGCCCGTGCGCCTTCGCGAACGTGCGGCCGATCAGGACGTGCGGCCTCGTCTCCAGCACGGCGTCGCCGATCAGGGTCGTCCCGCTGAAGTCTGCGTAGGCTTCATCCACGAAGATCGTCGCGTGCGGCGCCGCGTCCGCGATGGCGAGAATCGCCTCACGCGGCACGCTGCGCCCCGTCGGATTGTTCGGGTTCGTGATGAACACGATCCTCGTGCGGCGGTTGACATGGTCGAGCACTTGTTGCAGTGGAAAGGAGAAATCTCCGGCGAGAGGGATCTCGATGACGCGTCCGCCGGCCGCATCGGCGCACGCCGCGTACATGTCGAACGCCGGCACGATGACGATCGCTTCGAAGGGGGCGTCCTCGGCGCTGCCGCGCAGCGCGGCGACGCTGGCCGCGAGGATGCCCTCGTCGAGACCGTTGGTCAGGGCGAGTTGCCGTTCGTCAACGCGCAAGTACCTGGCGGCCGCGGCGATGACGTCAGAGTAGTCGGGGTAGAACGCGGCCTGGTGGCAGGTGATGCCGCGCAGCGCTGCGATCACTCCGGGAGCACAGCCGGATGTGTTCTCGTTGAGGTGAAGGCGTAGCCCCGCTGAAGGCGTGAGGACTTTCTCGTAGTGGTACGTCACCGCTCTCTCCCCTCGAGCCGCATTTCGATGGACCTCGCGTGGGCGACCAGCCCCTCCGCGCGCGCGAGCGCCACCGCCGCAGGCCCGACTCTCGTCAGCCCGCGCGCATTTATCCGCTGCACCGGTGTGAGGCGCACGAAGTCAGCGGCGCCGAGCCCGCCCCGGCCTCGCGCCGCGCCGCCGGTGGGCAGCACATGGTTCGAACCGGTGATGTAATCGCCGAGCGCCTGGGCGGTGCGCCGGCCGACGAAGACCGTCCCGGCGCGAGTGAGCCGTGCGGCAACCTTGTCGTTGTCGCACACGACATGTTCGGGAGCGATGCGCTCGCTGAGCTCGATCGCTTCCTCGATCGAGCCCGTGACGACGATCCCGCCCCGCCGCGCGAGCGCCGCAGCGGCCGGGCCCTCGCGCGAAAGTTGCCGCGCACACTCGTCAGCGACTGCTGCCGCGAGACGGCGGGACGGCGTCACCAGGATCGCGCGGGCATCCGGATCGTGCTCCGCCTGCGCGATCAGGTCGGCGGCGATCCAGCCAGGGCGGCCGGACGCCGACACGATGACGATCTCGCTTGGTCCGGCACACAGGTCGATGGCGCAATCACGCGAGACCTGGGCCTTCGCGGCGGTCACATAGGCGTTGCCCGGGCCGACGATCTTGTCGACGCGACGGATGGATGCCGTCCCGTACGCGAGTGCCGCAATCGCGTGCGCTCCGCCGATCCGCAGCAGCCGATCGACGCCGGCCACGCTCGCCGCCAGCATGACGTTGGCGTCCGGGCGCGGGCACACCACGACGATCTCTCCGACGCCCGCCGTCCGCGCAGGCACAACCGTCATCAGCAGGGAAGAGAGCAGCGGATACCGGCCGCCAGGCACGTAACACCCCACACGATTGAGCGGTGTAACGCGTTGTTCGATCGTGACACCCGGGCTGGTCGTGATCGTCCACCGTCGAGGGACCTGCCGCGTCGCCACCTTGCGGATGTTCCCGGCGGCGAGTGTGATGGCACGGCGGACGTCCGGCGAAACCGACCGCCCAGCCGCGCGCATTTCTTGCGCACTCACGTCCATCGGTTTCTGGAGCCCGTCCAGCCGCTGGGCATAATGCAGGACCGCGTCGTCCCCCCTCTGACGAACGTCCTCGACGATCCTGCGCACGCGGCGCTCGACAGCCGGATCCGGTCGCGCCTGCTGGTCTATCAGCGCATCAACATCACGTGTCGCGGTCGATTGAATAAGTCGCAAAGCTATAAGACGATCTTGTTGAGTGGGTATTCGACGATGCCGTGGGCGTTTGCGCGCTTGAGCCGAGGAATGAGCTCTCTCACCGTGCGTTCCTCGATGATCGTGTTCAGCGCCACCCACTGGTCGTCGGCCAGCGGCGAAATGGTGGGGCGCTGAAGCGCCGGCAGCAGCGCGAGCACGGCGTCGAGGCTGTCGCGGCGGACGTTCAACATGATGCCGACGCGTCCCTGCGCCTCGAGCGCGGCCCGCAGCAGCAGCGCGATGTTCTGCAGCTTCGT
>JACDCA010000292.1 GCA_013694635.1 Acidobacteriota bacterium
GTCCAGCGGCAACTGCTTCGACCTGGTGCTGTTCCTGAACGGTATCCCGGTCGCGACCGGGGAGCTGAAGACCGACTTCACGCAGACAGTGCGGGACGCGATCGATCAGTACCGCTTCAACCGCCACCCGCGTCCGAAGGGGCGTTTCCAAGCGTTGGCATCCCACGATAACGCTTCCTGCCCACAAGCTTCTCGAAGGTATCGCCTCGGAAGCCTGGAGCGCTCCCCTCTCTCTTGAGCCGAATGTCGACCAGAAAGGGAGGTTCGAATCCTCGTCGCTTCTCCGCAACGTTCAATGCTGTGACCAATTGCCTAGTCGCCGTGCCCCAGCCCAGAAGCCCCAGGAGAAAATTTGAAGAGTCTTCACGTACACGCAGTTTACCGGAGCCGCTCAGGGCGGCGATCCGCATGATGCCGGTCCATGCAGTCGAGTACGCGACACCTGTTACGTCAGAGCATCAATCGGTGGTCCCGAGTAGAACACATCCCGGAACGAGTCGGCTCAGCACGTCGCCCCAGGGATTGCAAGCCTCCCGAACCACGCTGTCGCCGAAGAACAGCTTCGCCTCGTAGACATTGTGCGCACGGCAGCGAAGCTGAATGTTCTCCGCGGTCGCCGCACCGCCTGCTGCATACGGCTCGACGTGGTGGAACTCGATGAACCCGCTCTCGCGGCAGCGTCCTGAGGAACCCACGAACCCGCAGCGCCCACCGTCGCGACGCCACACCGCGCGCCGCACAGCCGCCGGGATGTGACGCGACCGCTCATTGGGCGCCCTGGCTACCCGCGGCTGCGAGGTTTCGGCGAAGCGCCTGCGCTCGAGGCTCTCGATCAGGAGAGAGATCGCGCGATCGAAGATCTCGGCGGCATCTCCCGACGGGACCGCGTGGCGCAACAGAGCCTGCGCTCGTCGGAACTTGTCATGCGTGTCGCGCGACACGGTGAGCTGTATTCGATAACGCTCCGGACTGAGCGGCGCAACCAGCGCCGGTTCGCCGCGCGGGGGCGCTTCGGATGGTGATGGCGCAACCGCAGCGACGGGACTAGACGAGGGATGCGGCGCGCTCGACTCCGCCAACGCCGCCGTCGTGGTGTTCGGCGCCGGGAGCTTCCGCACGACTGCCGGCGCATCCGGCCGTGGGCGCAGAGCGGCAACAAGTTCCTCGATCTCCCGCTTCGATTTGTGCCGGGCGGAGTCGAGCACGTCGGCGTGGTTCCCAGCGGTGAGATGCGGAGCCAGGAGGCGCACGGCAGTGAGAGTGATCGCGGACTGCGTGAAGAGATCGAGGATCAACGGATACTCGCGCGCGGCGCGCGCCGCTTCGATGCGGTTGTAGGCCGCGCCCTCGGCGAGGCGAAGCACCTGCGTGCAGTACGCGAACATCGAGGCGCAGCCTTCGCCAAGATAGAGACGCCGGCTGTCGATCTCCAACAGCGCGCCCAGCAGCGCTGCGGTCGCGCACCGTTCTTCCGTTGCCAGACGCTTTGCTGCGTCGAGCAGCGGCCGGTCGTCAAGGTTCATGTAGACCATCTCGTTCGTCGTCATGCTCACTTCTACCATGCGGTTGTTCGACCGCTCGGGACGCGCCGGGTGAGGCGATCGGCACCGCGGACACCGCGTGTGCCTGCTCGTTCGCGATTCTCGTCTCCCTGGTCACCGTCGTCAGCGGACGAGCCCCTGCACTCACGATCCCGGACATCGCACAGCGGGAGTCAGAAATCCTGTCAAGAGGAATCTTCAATAGACCTCCCGGCCAACCAGCGTTGTTCCTCGATGGTCGGGCGCTGTTCTGGCGACACGGGGGAGCCAACTCGTTCCGGACCGAGTCCTCGTCGGCGGCGACCCTCGAGACGACACGACCATCGACGCACTCCACGCGCGAGCGTGCTGGCCGTGACATCGCCGTGCTCGTGAGATCGATTGATGCACCGAGACTCCTGCGGTATGGTCTGCGGACATGGGGAGCGCCCCCAGTGACCGTAGCAAAGCTGGGTGTGCGCTTGAGATCTCCCGAACAGCCACCTCGCGCCCACACCTGAGGGACTGACAATGTCCAGAGAGAGCGACATGGAAGCGACGATTGCCCGCCTGGATTCCCCAGACAAACTGGAACAGTTCGCCATAAACGTCGAATCCCATTCGAAACCGCACGCGGATGCGGCGCGGCGTCGTGCAGTGCAACTCAGAGCCGCCGAACACGGCGCCAAGAGTGACACCGAGCTGGAGTGCCTCGAAGCCATCTATGCGTACGAGCGCTCTGAGTCGAAGAGTCTGTGGTGCTGCGCCATCCCCAGGCCTTCAGCGCCGAGGCGGTCAAGGCTTCACGAACACGTTTGCAGAAATGGGGCGTTCTGCCGTAGCTGCTGATCACAGTCCGGGAACTCGTCCCAGCCAGAACCGATTCGCTCTTTCCAGGTATCGGGCGCTTCCTGACAAGATCCCACAGCTGTTTTTATCGCCACCGTCGTCAGCGGAAGAGCCGCTCCAGAGCCGTCCCGGAAATCGAGCGCCCGTCATTGGAAATTCTGTGAAGAGTTTTCAGAAAACCCTGGGGGGCCAACCCGCTTTTCTCCACGGTTCGTCGCCGGCGGGGTTCCGGCGAGGCACGGGGGCCGGCTCGTTCCGGAACGAGTCTCCATCGGCCTCGACCGACCAGACGACACGCTCATCGCCGCGCACACGACGTTGAGCCGCCAGGCGCTGAATTACGCGGGTCTGTGGAGGCACTTCCCAAGCGTGCGCGCGGCGGCACGGCGAGGGTGTGAGGGGAGAGAGCGTAGAACTCCGACCGTGCTGGATTTCAGCCGAGGTGAATAATGATCGCGCCGCGGATTGCCTGCAAACGCCAGCCAGGCCGATCCACCGAGAACCTCGTTCCCATCATCAACGAGGGCTGTCGACCCGCGAAAATCTCACTCGCGTATGGCTCGTGAGACGATTGAGACTGTGAGACTCCGATGATATGATCGGAGGCATGGGCGAGGCTCTACTGACCGTGGAAGAAGCTGGGCGCGCGCTCGGGATCTCCCGATCAACCGTCTGGCGCCGAATTCAGAAAGGCCAGATCCAGACGGTCCGACAAGGAGGGCGCCGGCTGATCCTGGCGGCCGCCTTGCGGAAGGCAGCCCCGAGCGGCTCCCCGCATGCGATTCCCGCGTTCACCAACGACCATCCAATGTTTCGTCTCATCGGCGCCGGCCGCGGCGGCGGCAGAGCGCCAGGGGCGCGCGATAAGCACGCGATTCTCGACGAGTGAGCCGCAGCGTTCTGTGGGATTCGAGCGCCATCCTGGCCCTGCTCGATGCCGATGACGCGGATCACGTGCGCGCCGCCGGCGTGGCACGGCAACTGGCCACGGAGAAGCGCCCGGCCTTCATCACCAACTACATCGAAGCCGAAACGCACGCGCTCCTGCTCCGAAAGCTGGGGCGCACGCTCGCGCGCGAGTGGCTGCTGGCGGGCGGCTTGGCGGTGATTCGCGTACTGCCTGAAGAGGAGCTGCGCGCCAAGGAGCTCCTGGTCCGCTACTCCGACAAGGACTGGACGTTATGTGACGCCATTTCATTCGTAGCGATGGATGCGCGCCGGGTCCGATACGCATTCTCGTTCGATCGCCACTTCGTCCAGTACGGGCGCTTTGAGGTTCTCGGAGTGGAGTGAAGTAAGGTGATCGGCACGGAAGGACGACATCGATGAGCGCATTCCTCCAGGACGTCCGCGAATGGCCCTCGGCGCGGAGCGAAACCGTATCCTGACAATGGTGCTTCGCCAGGGTATGGAGTTGACGGGGGCGGGCATCGTGCTCGGTCTTGCCGGGGCCGCGTTGGTGACGCGCGTGATGGCGACCCTGCTGTTTGGCGTGAGCACCACCGACATCGCGACCTCTTCACGGTTCCGCTCGTGCTGATTGCGACCGCGGCACTTGCGAGCTACATCCCGGCACGACGCGCCACGCTCGTCAACCCGGTCACCGCGCTGCGCGACGAGTAAATTGTGCGGATCGCGTCCCAGGATCAGGCGCGGCGGGTGTAACCTGCCACGCGTGAGCGGCTCTCGCGCGTTTCCGTTTCGCCATCTTCCCTCGGCCCAGCAGATCACGCTCGCGATTACGGTGTTGAGCGCCCTCTGGACGCTGTTCCTGCTGCTCTATGACGGCATCGACCTAGTGGTTCTCGGCATCAGGGTGCGATCGCACGATTGGTCGG
>JACDCA010000331.1 GCA_013694635.1 Acidobacteriota bacterium
ACAGGAGAAGAACCGATGTCATTCGTAGTCCGTTCCGCGTTCTTCGGCGGCGCGCTGATCCTTGCGCTCGGCGCCGGTCCTCGGGCCGCCGCCAAGCGTCCCGTGACAATCGACGACGCGTTGCACCTGAAGGGTGTCTCTGGCGCGCAGATGGCGCCCGACGGCTCCCGTGTGCTGTTCACCGTCCGCGGATGGGAATGGCCGGATGACAAGGTCGAACCTGACAAGGGGACGAAGGCCCCGGAGATGAGATCGCACGTGTGGATGGTGGCGTCGAGCGGTTCGGAACCCGCGCGACAGCTCACCTTCGGTGAACGGGGTGAATCCTCGCCCGCATGGTCGCCCGACGGCAAGTACATCAGCTTCGTGACGGCGCGCGGCGCCGCGCAGGCGGGGGCCGATGGTGACGGCGGTCCGAAAGCGCAGATCTGGCTGATGCGCATCGACGGCGGTGAAGCCTGGCGGCTCACTGACGCCAAGGAGGGCGCCGGCAGCTACGAGTGGGCGCCCGACAGCCGGACGATTGCGTACACGGCGCGGGACCCGCTGGCGAAGGAGCAGGAAGAGGCGCGCAAGCGAAAAGACGATGAGCGCATCTTCGAAGGGGATCACCGGATGCAGCACATCTGGGCGATCGACGTGGCATCGAAGCAGGCCACTCAGCTCACCACCGGAACCGACTATACCGTCCGCGGCATGACCTGGGCCCCCGACAGTTCGCGGCTCGCGTTTGGCGCCGGCCCGACGCCCATGATCCGTGACGAGCGGCAGGATATCTATGTCGTGACCCTGGCCACGAAAGCCACTGAGAGAATCGTCGGGACGCCCGCGGCCGAGAGCGGCCCACGATGGTCGCCCGACGGAAAGACCATTGCGTACACGATGCTCCCGACCGGTGACGCCACGACCAATCGCGACGGGATCATGACGCGCCCGCTCTTCAACTCTCGCCTGATGCTCTACGACGTTGCGACCAGGAAGGTCCGTGACGCCTCCGATCCCAGGTTCGACAACTCGCCCGGGACCGTGGTCTGGACGCCCGATGGAAAGAAGCTGCTCTTCGGCGTCGGCGATCGCGCGTATCGCTCGGTTGTGGCCTATACCCTTTCCAACCGTCAGTACGACAAGCTCACCAAAGGGCAGATGATCTCTTTCGGCAACGGCTCACTCAGCAAAGACGGATCGACGGTGGCGTTCACGATGGATTCACCGACTGCGCCGGCTGACATCTTCGTCGCCAAGGCCGATTTTGATCAGCCGCGCAAGCTGACAAGCGTCAATGCGGACGCCGCGGATTTCTCACTCGGTGACACCGAGGTGCTGACGTGGAAGACGGCCGACGGATGGGAGAGCGAGGGGATCCTCGTCAAACCGGTCGGCTACGAGCCGGGGAAGCGCTATCCGCTGCTGGTGGACGTCCACGGCGGCCCGACCGGCGCGCACACCAATGGCTTCAAGGTCGGCGTGCACAACGGCGGGCAGGTCTGGGCCGGACGCGGGTGGGCGGTGCTCTACCCGAATCCCCGCGGCAGCACCAACTACGGCGAGAAGTTCATGCGCGGCAACATTCCGGACTGGGGCGGGGGTGACTACCGCGACATCATGGCGGGGGTCGACGAGGTCATCAAACGCGGCATCGCGGACCCGCAGAAACTGGCCGTCATGGGCTGGAGCTACGGCGGGTACATGACGTCCTGGATCGTCTCGCAGACGACGCGCTTCAAAGCCGCGCGGATGGGCGCCGGCCTGTCGAACATTCACAGCATGTACGGCACGACTGACATCCCGGGCTACATCGGCACGTTCTTCAACAACTATCCCGACGAAAAGACGCTCAAGTTATACAGAGAGCGGTCGGGGCTCACCTACGTGGACCAGGTCACGACGCCGCTGCTGATCATGCACGGCCTCAACGACGAGCGCGTGCCGATCGGTCAGCCGATGGAGTTCTATCGCGCCTTGAAGGACCGGGGGAAGACCGTGGAGCTGGTGTGGTATCCCCGCGAAGGACACAGCAACAGCGAGTACTACCATCAGCGGGACCAGATCCGCCGCGAGCTCGAGTGGATGACGAAGTACGTCCTCGGCGACCGCGCGACGACGACGTCATCGCGGTGACGAGGGTCAGTCACAGGCGCTTCCGCGTCGGCGAGCAGGGAAAGCGTACGTCGGCCCATCTGGTAAGGCGTCCGTGTATGGATCGCGCAGTATGATGGCCTCCATGGAGAACATGGGCATCTCTGCCGAGTGGCTCGCCGATTTCGAGGCTGCGAGCCGGCGGCCGCTCGCGCTCCGCATGCGTTACGCCTTTGTCCGCACTTACAAGCCGGTTCTCGATGATGCGTCGTTCCGAGCGTTCGATTCGACTGCCGACTACCGCGACTGGTGCGAGAGAAATCTGCCGGCCTGGCTTGGGTATGGGCGCGTTTGAGTATCGTCAGGCCCTCGAGATTCGCGACGTCTTCAGCCGGCACGGCGTGCGCTATCTCTTCATCGGCAAGTCCGGGGCCATCCTGCTTGGCTATCCGGATACGACGCAGCACGCGGACCTCTTTCCAGACAAATCACCGATCAATACGCGGGCCGTGGTCGCTGCACCAGGGAACTGGGATTTTCGCTGAGCGACGCCGAGGCGGCGGAGATCGAGCGCGGCAAGGCTTCGTGCAACTTCGCAACGGCCCCTTCGACGTCGATCTCGTATTCGCGCCGGATGGCATCGAGCGTTTCGGCGACGCGTGGGAGCGCCGCGTTGACGTCGAGGGATTTCCCGTGTGTCATCCCGACGACATCATCGCGAGCAAGGCCGCCGCTAATCGGGTCAAGGACCGAGAGTCCCTGCCCCGACTTCGGGCCTTCCGCGACTATTGGGTCGCACAGCGACAACGCGGGTCGTCGTAGCGGCCTTGCGGTGGCACGAACGACAGCTCGGTGGAACTCGACGCCCGCCCGCTTCATATCTTCGCCACACGCGACACACCTGCTCGCGCACCATCGGATCGCCGGCCGTGCACCCGTCGATCCGTCGCGTGCGCCTCACGGCAAGCACACCGTCTGGGCCTATTGCCACGTACCGAACGGGTCGGATTGCGACATGACCGAACGCATCGAGAATCAGATCGAACGATTCGCTCCGGGCTTCAGGCAGCGGATCATCGCGCGCAGCGTCCGCCCGCCGGCCGTGATGGAACGCGAGAACGTCAATCTGGTGGGGGTGACATCAACGGCGGGATTCAGGATCTCCGGCAGCTCTTCTGGCGCCCCACCCGCTGTCTGTACTCGACGTCGGCCCGAGGGCTGTACCTCTGCTCGTCCTCCACGCCGCCTGGCGGAGGCGAGCACGGCATGTGCGGATCTCACGCGGTGCGCAGGGCTCTGGCTGAGCTCGAGCGCTGATCGGGTACGACGACCACTCGTCGAAAGGACACACAAACCTCCAAGCGCACCGCCTACTATGTGTCCGAGTCACGCTCACTTATGCGCAACCCTTTGCTGATGCGGGCGGCGGAGCACGCCGCCGACTATCTCTCCACGATCGACGATCGGCCGGTCCATGCAACCGCAGACGGCGATCACCTGCGCGCCAGGCTCGCCCATGCGCTGGACAATATGGGTGTCGATCCCTTCGAGGTCATCGACAACCTCGCCGCCTCTGGGCGCGACGGTACGGTCGCGACGCAGGGGCCGCGCTACTTCGGCTTCGTGGTCGGCGGCAGCATCCCGGCTGCCACCGCCGCCGACTGGCTCGTCTCTGCCTGGGACCAGAACGCCGGCATCTACGCGCTGTCGCCGCTCGCATCCGTCGTCGAAGACATCGTCGCGGGCTGGATGCGGGATTTCATCGGCGTGACGGAGACCTGGAGCGTTGGATTCGTCACCGGCGGCCAGATGGCGAACTTCACGTGCCTGGCCGCAGCTCGCCACCATGTGCTGCGGGCCGCCGGCTGGGACGTTGAACGCGACGGACTGTTTGGCGCCCCGCCGGTCGACGTCATCGTGAGCGACGAGTCGCACTACACGATCTTCACGGCGCTCCGCATGCTCGGTTTCGGCGCCGGCCGGCTGCGGCGGATCGAGACGGATGGCCAGGGCTCCATGAGGGTCGATCGATTGGAAGAGGCGTTGAAGGATTCGTCCGACCCGTGCATCATTTGCGCCCAGGCCGGCAACGTCAATACGGGCGCCTTCGATCCGCTGGCCTCCATTGCCGCCCTGGCACGAGCACGCGGCGCGTGGCTCCATGTCGACGCCGCGTTCGGCCTCTGGGCCGTCGCCAGTCCGTCCCTCCGGCACCTCGTCGACGGTGCCGAACGGGCCGACTCCATCGCTACCGACGCGCACAAGTGGCTGAACGTGCCGTACGACTGCGGGATTGCGATGACCGCGCATCGCGAGTCGCATCGACGCGCGCTGATGCTTCCCGCGCACTACATCCAGGAAACCGCCTCGGAACGCGACCCTCACGAGTTCACGCCCGAGGAATCGCGACGAGCACGAGCCGTCCCGGTGTACGCCGCCCTGCGCGTTCTCGGACGCGCCGGGCTTCGTCACCTGGTGGAACGCTGCTGCGCGCACGCGCGCCGGATGGCGGCAACGCTCGCCGCTCATCCGCAGGTGCGCGTGCTGAACGAGGTGGTGCTGAACCAGGTGCTCGTCCAATGCGTGTCCGCGACCGGCGATGCGAGCCAGGCAGACGCGTTGACGAGACAGGTGATCGCGGCCGTTCAGAACGACGGCACGTGCTGGCTGGGTGGCACGACCTGGCAAGGCAAGGCGGCCATGAGGATCTCGGTGTCCAATTGGTCAACGACAGAGGCCGACATCGATCGCTCCGCGTCGGCGATTCTTCGTCTGATCCCGTCTGGACCGACTGAAGGCGGACGTGACGCGTGACGTTCGCAGGTGCTCGGGCAGAGCGTGAACCACACCCCCATGCTGCTGACTGACGCGCTCGATCGTGATGTCCGGTGGCACCGCGAGCGCTGAGAACGCCCACACCACCGCGGCCAATGAGGCGCTAGCGGCGATTCATCGCGGCCAGCCGGTCTGCGGCAGGCCAGGTGCAATGCGCAGCGCGTTCTTGTAATACAGCTTCTTCAGGATCTCGTCCGGCAGGTCCATGCCATACAGCTTCCAGAAGG
>JACDCA010000364.1 GCA_013694635.1 Acidobacteriota bacterium
CGTGGGCTCGGAAGATGTGTATAAGAGACAGGCGTCGGACGGCGTGCGGTTCGAACTGGGCATCAGGCTGGATCGTGTGGACACGTCATACGGCGAGCTGCGGGTCCACTACGTGCGGAACAGCGACCATCAGTTCCGCGCCAGCGTCACAGGAGACGCGCTTCTCGTCGCTGCCGGACGCGCGCCAAGTATCGAAGGTCTGAACCTCGGAGGCGCGGGAATCGCCGCGTCCAAGCAGGGCGTTACCGTCAACGATCGCCTTCAGACCACAAACCCGCGGGTTTACGCATCTGGTGACGTCTGCTCCGCGTACAAGTTCACGCACGCCGCCGACGCCATGTCGCGCATCGTCATCGAGAACGCGTTGTTCTTCAGAAGACGCAAGGCGAGTGCGCTGGTGATACCGTGGGTGACGTACACGGACCCCGAAGTGGCGCACGTCGGGGCCTCCGAAGAGGACGTGGAGAAGAGCGACGGGCGGCTGAAGACCATCAGTGTCCCGCTCGCCGAGATCGATCGCGCCATCGTGGACGACGAGACGGACGGTTTCGTGCACGTGTATCACGACCGCGGGCGCATCCGCGGCTGCACGATCGTCGCGCCACATGCCGGAGAAATGATCGGTGAAGTGGCGTACGCGATGACGCATGGCGGCACGCTTTCCGGATTGTCGGCGACCATCCACCCTTACCCCACCCAGGCGGAGGCGCTCCGAAAGGCCGGTGACATGTACCGCCGGCAGTCGCTCACGCCGCGCGTTCGCCGATGGCTGGCACGTTATTTCGCATGGACACGGTAGTGACCCTTGGTGCCCCTCATGCAAACACGAATAGATGATCAGACAGTGCTTCGAGCGCCAGCCACGATCGTCGAACGCGCGGCGGGCGCGGCGATCGCCGTTGATCCCGCTGCACCGAACTGGATCGCGACTGACGACAACGGTCTGCGTATCCTCCGATACCTGGACGGTCGCACGCCGCTCCGGGATGTCGTTCGCGCCTACGCTGCCGATTCAGGTCTCGATCTCGCGCGAGCCTGGCTGCACGTTGACACGTTCGCGCGCGATGGGCTGCGACAGCGGTTCATCTCGACAGACGGCGCCGTCCCGTTGCCGTATCTGGGCAGGGCGGCATACCTGCGCACCGACCGGCTGCGCGAGTTCTGGATCCAGGTCAACGACTTCTGCAATCTCGCCTGCGAGCACTGCCTCGTCTCTTCAGGGCCGGAGCGCGCGCAGGGGCTGCCCGGCCCTGCCGTCCGCTCGGCGATCGACCAGGCGGTCGCACTCGGCGTCGAGCGGTTCTACCTGACCGGCGGGGAGCCGCTCGCCCGGCCCGACGCGGTCGACCTGATCCAGCACATCGCCGGGACACACGAGCGCGAGCTCGTGCTGATGACCAATGGCACGACCCTGAAGGCGGATCGTCTGCGGACGCTGGCGGCGCTGCCGCCGGAGCGGCTGCGCGTGCAAATCAGTTTGGATGGCGCGACATCCGAAGTCAACGACCCGATTCGCGGCGCCGGCACGTTCGACCGGATCCGCGACGGCATCCGCGCGGCAGTGCGTGCAGGCCTGCGGACGACCATCACGATGACACTCCTGCGGCACAACCTCTCGAACGCCGCGGCGCTCGTGGAGCTCGCTGCGGAGCTGGGTGTGTCGAACGTTCACCTCCTGTGGCCGCACCGCCGCGGCCGGCTTCTGACCGGCCCCTTTGCGAGTCTGCCGGCGGCGAACGACATTCTCGAGGCCGTTCGCCACGCGCGAGAAGTGGCGCGCGCGAGAGGCGTGACGATCGACAACGTCGAGGAGCTCCGGCTCCGGTTCGACGGCACGCCCGGCGTCAAGAACGACCTGGCGGGCGCCGGCTGGACGAGTCTCTGCCTCTCGACCGACGGCGGTATCTATCCTTCTGCGTCCATGGCCGGCGTGCCGGAGCTGCACTGCGGCAGCGTGCTGGATGCGCCCCTGGAGACCATCTGGAAGCAGAGCCCGGTGCTGAAGGACCTGCGCGGCGCGACCGTCGAGCAGAAGGCGCAGTGCCGGACCTGTCACTGGAAGTTCCTCTGCGGCGGGGGAGACCTGGAACACGGCTACTGGGCTTCAGGAGGTTCGTCCGGAAAAGGCAGCTTTCTCGGTCACGACCCGTACTGTGACCTGTATCAGGGCCTGGCGCGAGATGCCTTCAAGGAGCTCGTCTCAGAAGGCCGCTCGACGATCCAGCCGCGATCCGGCTTCGACCGGCCTGTCGTCCTGCGCGGCATGGGCGAGCGCACGGTGCACGACGAGGCGGCGATCGTGCGCACCACACATTCGGCGTGCGTGCTCTCGGAGGAGGTTGCCGATCGGTCACGTGCCGAGGTCCGGCAGTTCTACGGACATGCGGCCGAAGAGCCGCAGGCGGAACTGTGCTGCCCCGTCCGTCCGGATGCCGAGGATCTCGCGCACATCCCGCCGGAGGTGGTGGAGCGCTTCTATGGGTGCGGCAGTCCGGTGTCCGCGGCATCCCCGCAGAAGGGCGAGACCCTGGTCGATCTCGGTTCCGGCGCCGGCATCGATTGCTTCATCGCGGCCCGCCGCGTGGGATCCGGCGGTCGTGTCTTCGGCATCGACATGACGGACCAGATGTTGACGGTCGCGCGCGAGTCACAGCCGCGCGTGGCGGCGGCCCTGGGGTACGACAATGTCGAGTTCCACAAGGGCATTCTCGAGCAGATTCCGCTCGAAGGGGCGTCGGCCGACATCGTCACGTCGAACTGTGTCATCAACCTGTCGCCCGACAAGCCGGCGGTGTTTCGCGAGATCTGGCGTGTGCTCAGGGACGGCGGCCGGACCGTCATTGCCGACATCGTGGCCGACGGCGAGGTGCCGCCGCCGATGCGCGCGGACGGGCAGTTGTGGGGCGAGTGCATCAGCGGAGCACTGTCGGAGGACGGCTTGCTCGCCGCGCTCGAGCGCGCCGGCTTCTATGGCATCTCGGTGCTGAGGAAGACCTTCTGGCGGGAGGTGGAGGGCACTCGCTTTTACTCCGTCACGGTCCGAGGCTTCAAGTTCGAGAAGAAAGCGGGCTGCCGGTATATCGGCCAGTACGCGGTGTATCTCGGACCGATGAAGAGCGTCACCGACGAGGAAGGCCACCTGTTCCCGCGCGGTATCCCGGTGGAAGTCTGCTCCGACACGGCCACCAAGTTGGCCGCGGCGCCCTACGCCAGCGCCTTTGCCGTCATCGAGGGTGAGGCCGGCAGCGCCAGCTTCAGCAGCGGCGAGGACTGCTGTGGCCCTGACGGGAACTGCTGCTGATGTCTGTCACTCTCGCGGTCCTCACCGTGATCGCGGCGGCGGTCCTAGCCTTCGCCAATGGCGCCAACGACGTCTCGAAAGGTGTGGCGACGCTTGCGGGGACAGGACGCGCGTCGTATCGGACGGCCATCGCCTGGGGCACGTTGTGGACGTTCGCCGGCGGCCTGGCATCGCTGGTGATTTCCGTCGGACTGGTTCACGCGTTCACCTCGGCGATCGTGGGGCCCGATGTGCTCGCGCTGTCGACCTTCCCCCTGGCGGTGGCCGCGGGCGCAGCCGCGTGGGTGATCTTTGCGTCGATCACCGGGCTTCCGGTCTCGACGACGCATGCACTGACGGGCGCCATCGTGGGGGTCGCCCTGATGGCAGGGGGCACCAGCGCCATCAGGTGGTGGATCCTGCTCTCCGCAATCGCGGCACCGCTTGCGCTGAGCCCTCTCGTGTCTGCGGCCGTCGGCTACGGCATGCACGCCGTCGCTGCGCGGGTATCGCCTGCGTGCGTATGCGTCACGGAGGATACCTCTCTGGGGGCCGTCGGCCCCGACGGGACGGCCACAGGCACGCTCTTCACGGGCCGCACCGTCAGCACGTGCACGTGCGCTGCCGGTGACGAGAACCTGTTGGACCGTAGCGCCGGCGACGGTTGGCGCATGATGCCCGCCGGCGTGCTGCACTGGGGCGCGGCAGCGGCACTGAGCTTCGCGCGCGGCGTCAACGACACCGCGAAGATCGCGGCGATCGGCGCCTTTGGCCTGGCGACGCTGCGGGCGGACCTGTGGGTCGCCTTCGTGGTCGTGGCTGTCGCCATGGCGGTTGGCAGCTACGCCGCCGGCGTGCGAGTGACCCGGACGCTCGGCGAGCGCGTTGTCCAGATGGACCAGGACACCGGCCTGGCCGCGTCGGTCGTGAGTGCGGCGCTCGTGCTGGCGGCGTCCTTTTACACGCTGCCGGTGTCGACGACGCACGTCGCGACGGGCGCGATCGTCGGCGCCGGGCTTCGCCAGGATCCTGCGGCCGTCCGCTGGCATCGCGTTGGCGGACTCGTGAGCGCGTGGATCGTCACACTGCCCATCGCGGCGTCGCTGGCGGCGCTTGCAGTGTGGGCGCTTGGGGCAGGGGCATGACGAGGGGGCGCGCCCTGCTTGTCGCTCTCGTGGTCGCGGCGCTTGCCACTGCCGCGTACATCCTGCCGGTCGCCGATTGGGTGACGACCCTCGCCGGGCGGGCGCGGAATACGGGCGCACTCGGCGTGGCGCTGTTCTTCGTGGCGTATGTCGTGAGCACCGTGGCGTTCCTGCCGGGATCGATTCTAACGCTCGCCGCGGGCTTCGCGTATGGACCGCTGTGGGGGATCGCGATTGCGTCGCCAGCGAGCGTCGCCGGCGCCACCTGCGCGTTCCTGCTCGGACGGACCCTGCTGCGCGGCTGGGCCGAGGCCCGCGTCGGTAAGTCGGCGCGTGTACGCGCGATCGATGCCGCGGTCAGCCGCGAGGGCTTCAAGATCGTCATGCTCCTGCGGCTGTCTCCGATCATTCCCTTCAACGCGCTGAATTACGCACTGAGTCTATCGAAGGTCAAGGTCCGCACCTATGTGCTGGCGTCGTTCCTGGGCATGTTGCCCGGAACGGCGATGTGGGTCTACCTCGGCTCGCTCGCACCCGCGGCGGCGGAACTCTCGTCGGCCGCCTCCGGCGGCGGCACGACGCGGACGGTTCTCTATATCGCCGGCCTTGCGGCGACCGTTGCCGCAGCCGTGATCGGCGCGCGTGCCGCCAAGCGTGCCCTTGAGGCCCAACTGCAGGAGCCGACCTCATTATGAAGAAATCCCTGATTGCCTGCGGGCTCGTGATCGGCATCGCGCTCATTGCGCAGGCCACGTGTGGAGCGAGCGCGAACGCGTTCGACCACGAGTACCGCGCGTACGCCGATGTCCTGAAACGGCACGTTCGCTTCCCACACGTCGACTATGCCGCGCTGAAACGGGACCGCACACTACTCGATCGCGTGGTGGGTGAATTCGATGCGCCCGCGGCTAGAGGCGAATCCGGCTGGACGCGCGAGCAGCGGATGGCGTTCTGGATCAACGCCTACAACGCGTTCACGCTGCGCGCGATCATCGATCACTACCCGATCCGCGGCAGCTGGTTCCCCCTTTATCCGCGCAACAGCATCCGCCAGATCGACGGCGTCTGGACGGAGCTGACGTGGCAGGCGGCGAGTCGCACCGTGACGCTCGACGACATCGAGCACCGCATCCTGCGGCCGACGTTCAAGGATGGGCGCATTCACTTCGCGGTCAACTGCGCCTCGGCCTCCTGCCCGCCACTGGCCGCCGAGCCCTACCGACCGGGGACGCTCGATGCGCAGCTCGATGGAGCCGCTCGGGTATTTCTCGCGAGCCCGGAGGGCGTGCGCGTCGATGGGGAGACGCTGAGGGTCTCGAGCCTGTTCAAGTGGTACGGCGACGACTTCACCGACCAATATGCGCCGATTGTGCCCGGCAGCCGAGAGGCACGCGAGCGCGGGATCCTGGGCGTCATCGCCAAGTACGGACCGCCGGCCGCCGCCGAGCTGGCGCGCACCGGCCGCCCGGCGATCCGCTATCTCTCCTACGACTGGTCCCTGAACGACATCCAACAGCGAGGTCTCCCATGATCGTCAACTTTATCTCCGTGCTTCCTGTTCTCCTCACGGCGAGCGCCGTCGTCGCGGTCGTCGCGGCGGCCGACCAGCGCGGTCAGAATGACAACGCGCTGCATGTCGTCCTGCCACGGGACGCGATCCCGGCCATCTTCGAGCCGGAGTTCGAGCCTGCGTCGAAGGCTCGCCTGGCGGA
>JACDCA010000411.1 GCA_013694635.1 Acidobacteriota bacterium
GGGTCGTAGGAGATGCAGTTCGGCGTCGCCAGCGAGTAGACGTGGCTCTGCCCGTCCTGGTGCTGCAACCCCTCACCCGCGAGTGTCGTGCGCCCGGCCGTCGCGCCGAGAAGGAAGCCTCGCATGCGCGAATCGGCCCCCGCCCAGATAAGGTCCGCGACCCGCTGGAAGCCGAACATCGAGTAGAAGATGAAAAACGGAATCGTGTTGACGCCGTACGTCGAGTAGGCCGTGCCGGCCGCGATAAACGACGACAACGATCCGGCCTCGGTGATCCCCTCTTCGAGGATCTGGCCGTCCTGCGCCTCCTTGTAATACAGGAGCGTGTCCATGTCGACGGGCTCGTATTTCTGCCCGACATGGGAGTAGATCCCCACCGCGCGGAAGAGCGATTCCATCCCGAAGGTCCGTGCCTCGTCGGGAACGATCGGCACGATGAGGTCGCCGATCTCCTTGTCGCGAAGCAGCTTCGACAACATCCGTACGAAGACCATGGTGGTCGACGCCTTGCGCCCTTCGGTCCCTTTGTAGAACTCCTCGAAGAGCGGCTCGAGCGGCGTGTTCATCGGTTCGACGCGGACGCTGCGTGAGGGGACGAAGCCGCCGAGCGCCTTGCGCTTTTCCCTGAGGTACTGCAGCTCGGGGCTGTCGTCCGCGGGACGGTAGAACGGCGCATCCGCGATGTCCTCGTCGGAAATCGGAATGCCGAAGCGGGTCCGGAACGTACGAAGATCCGCCTCGTTCAGCTTTTTCTGCTGGTGGGTGATGTTCTTTCCTTCGCCGGCTTCGCCCAGGCCGTAGCCCTTGATCGTCCGCGCAAGAATGACCGTCGGCTGCCCGGTATGTTCGAACGCCGTCTTGTAGGCGTTGAACACTTTCACCGGATCGTGGCCGCCGAGGCGAAGACGTTTCAGCTGATCGTCGGACAGGTGCTTCACCAGCTCGAGCAGCCGCGGGTCGGCGCCGAAGAAGTGCTCGCGCAAGTACGCACCGCTCTCGACCGCGTACTTCTGATACTGGCCGTCGACGATCTCTCCCATGCGCTTCGTTAGGAGGCCGTCGTGGTCCTTCGCCAGCAGCGGGTCCCAGTCACTGCCCCAGATCACCTTGATGACGTTCCATCCGGCGCCGCGGAAGACCGCCTCGAGCTCCTGGATGATCTGTCCGTTTCCGCGCACGGGCCCGTCCAGCCGCTGCAGATTGCAGTTGACGACGAAGATCAGGTTCTCGAGTTTCTCGCGCGCCGCGAGGCTGATCGCGCCGAGCGACTCCGGCTCGTCGCATTCCCCGTCCCCGAGAAACGCCCACACCTTCTGGCGGGACGGCTTTTTCAGTCCGCGGTCTTCCAGGTAGCGCTGGAAGCGCGCCTGGTAGATGGCCATGATCGGGCCGAGCCCCATCGAGACGGTGGGAAACTCCCAGAACTCCGGCATCAGCCACGGGTGCGGATACGATGACAGCCCGCTGCCGCTCAACTCCCGGCGGAAGCACTGGAGCTGCTCCACCGACAAACGCCCTTCGAGGTACGCGCGGGCGTAGATGCCGGGGGAGGCGTGCCCCTGGAAATAGATGATGTCCCCTTCGTTGTCCTTCTTGCCCTTGAAGAAGTGGTTGAAGCCGACCTCGTACA
Source organism: Acidobacteriota bacterium (assembly GCA_013694635.1). Taxonomy (GTDB): domain Bacteria; phylum Acidobacteriota; class Vicinamibacteria; order Vicinamibacterales; family 2-12-FULL-66-21; genus JACDCA01. The sequence goes on from JACDCA010000411.1 coordinate 1,631, forward strand.
GCGTCGCCGCCGAGGCGTAGGTCGAGATGTGTCCGCCGATGCCGTCCGACAGCCGGTTGGCGCGGACGACCATGGCCATCGCGTTCCATCGGACGAGGCTCTTGATGCGCCGCTCGATCTCCTGGCTGCCCGGCAGCGGCGTTTCGTCTTCAGGGCGGATCGTGTTGACGTACGCGGTGACGGCCGTAAACGGCAGCGCCACACCCGACCGGCGGGCGTGATGCCGCAGGCTCGCGAGGAGCCGCTGCACGCGGCCTCGATCCCCCTGCTGAATGACGTACTCGAGCGACTCACGCCACTCGCGTTGTTCGACGGCTTCCGTCTCGGAAGCATCTTTCGGGACGCTGTTCCTCATCTCGCTCGACCTCGACGTCTCTTATTGGTGCGACCTATCTATTGTAGACCTCCTCTCACTGGTGCGCCGAACGGCTGCCCGCCGGCAACACCGTTCGGCTGCATAATGCAGGCGCGGCCGGAACGGAGCGTGAGCGAGTGAAGGCCGCCAGGCGGGGTGCAGGGGGGCCCGCCGATCAATAAAGGAGCGATCGATGAGCACGGCCACCATGGCACTGGTCTTCGGCGTCGTCTTCCTCATCGGCGCCATCTCAGGCTTCTTTCCATCGCCTCCGCCGGCAGACGCGCTGCCGCTGAGGGTTGACCATGGCCACGGCCTGGCGTTAGGCCTGCTGCCGATCAACACCCTTCACAACATCGTCCACCTAACGTTCGGGATCCTGGGATTGGCGGCGGCACGGGGTGCTCTGATGACGCCAACCAGCTACTTCCAACTGGTCGCAGTGGCGTACACCGTGCTGATCATCATGGGGCTGACGCCCGCTACCCAGACGACGTTCGGGCTGGTGCCGCTCTATGGCAATGATGTCTGGTTCCATCTGTTGCTTGCGGCACCAGCCGCGTATTTCGGATTTCTCGCGTCCGAACCGATCGGTCGACGCTCTTAA
>JACDCA010000445.1 GCA_013694635.1 Acidobacteriota bacterium
GTCTCGCGCGATCACGCGCAGATCGTCAACGCCGACAAGAAGTACGTCATCAAGGATCGGGACTCGCGGTACGGGACGTTCGTCAACGGTGAGCAGATCACCGCCGAACGCCAGCTCGCACACGGCGACCGGATCCGGCTGGGGCGCACCGGTGGCGCGGAAATGCTGTTCCTCATCGACAGCACGGCGCCGCCGGCCGCAATCGAGAAGTCCACGACCACGGCCATCGGCGATCTGCGGCAGATCACGGCGCTCCTCGAAGGTCTTCGCGCGCTCGGATCGGGCCGCGTGCTCGACGACGTGCTCGCGCTGGTGCTGAATTCGGCCATCGAAGTCAGTGGCGCCGAGCGCGGCTTCATCATGCTGGAGGGGGCCAGCGAGCAGCTCGAGTTCAAGATGGGGCGCGGGCGCGGACGCACGACCCTGTCGGGCGGCAGCTTCGCGACCAGCCGCAAGATCCCGGAGGAGGTGTTCCGCACGGGCGAGCCCCGCCTCGTCGCGGACCTGCTGGACGGCGAGCTGAAGGACGTCCACATGGGCACCGTCGCGCTCGGGATCCGCAACGTCCTCTGCGTGCCGCTGAAGCTCGTTCGCTACCTCGATCGCGCGGACGCGGCGGAGGAAGAGCGCCGGATCGGCGTCCTGTATCTCGACAGCCGGGAGAAGGGCATCCTTCTTTCCAGCTCCACGAAGACGGCGCTGGAGACGTTCGCCACCGAAGCTGCGGTGGCGATTGAAAACGCCCGCCTCTACCGCGAAACGATGGAGAAGGCGCGGCTCGAGCAGGAGATGCGCATCGCCGCCGAGATCCAGCAGGCGCTGCTGCCGAAGATGGCGCGCGACGCCTCGTACTTCACCGCGGCGGCGGCGTCGCTCCCATGCCGCTCGATCGGCGGCGACTTCTACGACTACGTCGATCTTCCGGATGGCGCGGTCGGATTCGTTCTCGGCGACGTCGCCGGCAAGGGACCGCCCGCGGCGCTGCTCAGCGCGATGATGCAGGGGATGTTCGCCGCGCAGGCCGCGCGAAGCGAGCCGCCCTCGACGACGATCAGCCGCGTCAACCTCGCACTCTACCGCCGCGGCATCGAATCGCGGTTCGTCACGCTGATGTACGGCGCGCTCGAGGCCAACGGCCGCTTGACCTATTGCAATGCCGGTCACAATCCGCCGCTGATCATCAGTGCGACCGGGGACAACGTCCGCCGTCTCGAGTGCGGCGGTCCAATCGTCGGTCTCTTCGAAGGCGCTCCCTACGACGAAGAGACGGTGACCCTCTCGCCTGGCGACTGGCTGATCGTCTTCAGCGACGGCGTGTCGGAAGCCCTCTCCGCCGAAGGGGACGAATACGGCGACGCGCGCATCGTCACCTGCGTCCAGCAGAACGCGACGCAGCTGCCGCAGCAGATGCTCGAATCGCTGTTTGCCGACGTACGCCAGTTCGCGACGGGGGCGGCGCAGAGCGACGACATCACGGCGATGGTGCTCCGGTATCGAGGGTGACGTGGAGCGCTTGCCGCGCCGGGAATCGATCGCGGTCGCTGGCTGGCTCGTCCTCGGGGTCGCGCTGTGGAACGGCGTCTACGACATGATCGTGGGGCAGGGGCTTCGCGAGTACCTGTTCCGCAGCGCGCTTCATGACGCCGGCCGCGCGCCTCGCGTCTCAGTCAGCGCCGTCGTCGATCCGTACATCACCGACGCCGTCCTGACCTCGACGTTCTGGGCGTCGCTGGTGGTCCTCGCCGGCCTCGTGACCATCAAATGCATGCGGCCGCGCCGCACCGACGGTAACGCCTGACCATGGAACCAGGTCTCATCTACGATTGGAACGGCACGTCTGCGGCTCGCCCGCGGGAAGTCCTGCTCGATGACGAGACGCTGCGTGACGGGCTGCAGTCGCCCTCGGTCCGGTGCCCGACGATCGAGCAGAAGCTCGAGATCCTGCATCTCATCGACAAACTGAGGATCGACACCGCTGACATCGGCCTGCCGGGCGCCGGCCCTCACGTCGTCAAGGACGTCGAGCGGCTCGCGCGCGAGATCGCCAATCAGCGCCTGAACGTGAAGGCGAACTGCGCCGCGCGAACCGTGATCGCCGACATCAGGCCGATCGCCGAGGTGTCACAGCGCGTCGGGATCCCGATCGAAGCCTGCGCGTTCATCGGGTCGAGCCCGCTGCGGCAATACGCGGAAGGCTGGTCGCTCGATCAGTTGCTGAAGCTGACCGAGGAGGCGATTGCATTCGCGGTCGGCGAAGGGCTGCCGGTGATGTTCGTCACCGAGGACACGACACGCGCCGATCCAGAGACCCTGCGGCAACTGTATTCGACCGCCATCAGGGCGGGCGCCGCACGAGTGTGCATCGCGGACACGGTTGGACACGCAACGCCCGTTGGCGCGGCAGCGGTGGTGCGGTTCGTGGCGCAGGTCGTGGAGGAGTGCGGCGGAGGCGTCGGCATCGACTGGCACGGCCATCGGGATCGGGATTTCGCGATCAGCAACACCCTGGCGGCGCTGGACGCCGGAGCGACACGGCTGCACGGCGCCGCAATCGGCATCGGGGAGCGCGTGGGCAACACCCCGATGGACACGCTGCTCGTGAACCTCGTGCTGATGGGATACATCGAGCGGGATCTGTCCGCGATAGGTGACTACTGCCGCGTGGTCTCCGAGGCCACCGGTGTGCCGATCCCCGCGAACTACCCGGTCGTCGGGAGGGACGCTTTTCGAACCGCAACGGGTGTTCACGCGTCCGCGGTCATCAAGGCATTTCGCAAGAACGACCGCGAGCTCGTGGACGCCGTGTACTCGGGCGTGCCCGCCAGTATGGTCGGGCGCGAGCAGGAGATCGAAGTCGGACCGATGTCGGGCAAGTCGAATGTCGTCTTCTGGCTCGAGCGCCGCGGGCTCGCCGCCGACGATGCCGCCGTCGAAAGGATCTTCTCGAAGGCCAAGGCCTCCGACTGTGTGCTGACGGATAAGGAAATCCTCCGGGAGCTGGCCAGTGCGGATCAATAGTGCGGCGCTCTTCGTTCTGCTGACATGCGCCTGTGCCTCGGCGCAGACGCCTGCTGCTCCGCCGGCGCCGGCGTTTGACGGGAATCGTGCCTTCGAGCACCTGAAGAGCGTCGTCGCGATCGGGCCACGCCCTGCGGGCTCGGCAGGCGCGCAGAAAACACGCGACTACATCAAGCAGCAGATGTCGACGCTCGGGATCCAGACGAGCGAGCAGGCGTTCGATGCGAAGACGCCGGCAGGCATCGTGCGCATGGTGAACGTGAGTGCCACGATTCCGGGTCCCGGTACCGGACGGCTGATCATCGCCGGCCACTACGATACGAAGCTGTTCAAGGACTTCACGTTCGTCGGCGCAAACGATGCCGGGTCGAGCACTGCGTTTCTCATCGAGCTGGCGCGCGTGCTGAAGAGACGGAACAACGCCATGCCGATCGAGTTGCTGTTCCTGGACGGTGAGGAAGCGATCGGCGACTGGGAGACCGGCAACACCTTCGGCAGCCGACACTACGTCGACGTCGCGCGCGGCTCGGGGAGTCTGCCGCAGATCAAAGCGATGATCCTGGTCGACATGATCGGGGACAAGGACCTCGCCATCAAACGCGAGAGCCGTTCGACACCGTGGTTGACGGACGTGATCTGGTCGGCCGCACGCACGCTGAATCGCCGGGAGTTCCTGGACGAGTCCACGGAAAT
>JACDCA010000462.1 GCA_013694635.1 Acidobacteriota bacterium
GGTGTGAGGACCGGTCACGCGGCTCGCCCCTTCTTGCGGGATGCGGCCTGCGGAATGCGGGACGCGGCATGCGGCCGGGGTTCTTCGGGCGGACTACAGGCTCGGAGCCTTGCGCGTCAGCGTCCCGGCTTGCCGGTCATCGGAACGAATCGCACCGGCAGCGTCTTGAGAAGCGTCAGCCCGTCCTTCGTGCGCCGCAGCACCTGCAATTCCTGGATCCCCGTTCCGACCGGAATCGCGATGACCCCGTCGAGCGCCAGTTGCCCGATGAGCGCCGGCGGTACCTCTGGCGGTGCGGCCGTCACCATGATCCTGTCGAACGGGGCCTGCTCAGGCCAGCCGGCGTAACCATTGCCGATGCGTGTGTGAATGTTCTTGTAACTGAGCTCCGACAGGACCTTGCCGGCTGTCTCTGCAAGAGGCTCGACAATCTCGATCGTGTAAACGTCGCGCGCGAGCTCCGCAAGCACCGCCGCCTGGTAGCCCGACCCCGTGCCGATCTCGAGCACCTTGTGGGTCGGCTGAACGTCGAGCGCCTCGGTCATGAACGCGACGATATAAGGCTGAGAAATGGTCTGGGCGTGGCCGATCGGCAGAGGGTGATCGCCGTATGCCTGGTCGCGTACTTCTGTGGGAACGAAGAGGTGGCGCGGGACACGCCGCATCGCGTCGAGCACCCGCTCGTCCCGGATATCCCGTCCCTTGAGCTGTTCTTCCACCATCCGCCGCCGCGCCGCGTCCACTGACTCGTTACCGCCTCCCTGGCGCACCTGGGTGCCGCTGCAGGCGACCGCAAGAAGAAGCATTGTAATCAGGCGTGCCATCGTCACCGGTCCCCTATTCGATGGTCGCATATTTCCTGTGACGCCGCCTGTTCACTTGACATCACGACATCAATCCTATTTCATCTACATTAGTGTATCTAATCACGCGCATCCGTCTGGCGGCGCGTCAGGCGCTGCTGAGGCTCATCGGACGTGGTTCCGGCGACGCGTCCGGCATCCTGGACGACGTGGTGGATCTCTACACCGAGCGGCGCCGTGTGTCGGGACGGGTGTACGCAGGCAGCCGGGCAGCATGGGATCTTGTGACGCTGACCGTGCGACCCCAGCCACCGGAGCGCGTGGCCGGCGATCGAGGGAGACACCGAATGGCAAGACTCAGAGACGACGCGCTCCAGGCGTGGCGTGGCGTGCGTCGGCGGCCGCTGGTGGGTCTAACCGCGGTCACGACGCTGACTGTGGGTACGACGCTCGCCATCCTTGCCTACACAATCGTGGACGGCGTACTGCTTCGTCCACTGGCATTCCCACGCAGTCAGGAGTTGCTCTCCATCTTCAGCGAGTTTCGGCCCGAGAGCGGTTATACGTTCCAGCGTTTCGCGCTGTCGGCGCCCGAGATTCTCGATTACCAGCGCCAGAGCCGTACGGTCGACGTTGCCGCGTGGCAGCCCGCCAGCGTCTCGATCACCGCCGACGACGGAACCGCCACGCCTGCAGGGGCCGTGCGCGTGTCGGCCGATGTCTTCCGGCTCCTGGAGACCCCCGCCGCCATCGGTCGCGTGCTGACCGCGGCCGACGATGCGCCCGGGGCACCGTGCGTGCTGGTCCTCGGCCATCCGCTGTGGATGGAGCGCCTGGGAGGTGATCGGAATGCCCTTGGCCGGCGGCTCACGCTCTCGGGAGGAAGCTGCGAAATCGTCGGCGTCATGCCGGCCGGATTCGCCTTCCCCGCTGCGTCGACGCGCCTGTGGCTACCTCTCGCGCTCGACCGGGACCCGAACACGCGCGGCAATCACGGTCTCGTTGCGCTCGGCCGGGTGAAGCCGGGGATGCGACTCGAAACGGCGCTGGCCGAAGTAGGTGCGCTGATGGCGGGGTGGGAGAAGGAATATCCCCACCATCGCGGCCACGGCATCGTCGCGGCCCCGCTGAAGGATGATCTTGTCGGACCGGTTTCGGACCAGTTGCAGGTACTGGCGTGGGCGGTCGGTTTCGTCCTGGTCGTGATTATCGGGAACGTGGCGGCGCTCATGCTCGCCCACGGCGAAGGGCGGCGCTCGGAGTTTGCCGTCCGCGGCGCGCTCGGAGCCGGCCGCGCCTCGCTGGTGCGGCAGCTCGTGCTGGAGGGGCTGATGCTCGCTTCCGTAGCGAGTGCCGCTGCGGTGGCTCTCGCGTGGCTGGCGCTCGACCCCGTTGTTCGGCTATCACCGGTGAATTTGCCGAGAGCAGGCGAGATTCGTCCCGGCCTGCACGTCCTGCTCTTCGCTGGCCTGACCGCGCTCACGGCGGGGATTGCCATCGCGCTGCTGCCAGCGATTCGACTGACGCGTGGTCAGCTGTCTGATGGTCTCAAGACCCAGCAGCGCGGCCAGACTCTCTCGCGAAGCGTGCGCGCGCAGGGGGCGTTGGTCGTCAGCGAGCTCGCGCTCGCGGTCGCCCTGACGACGTCGGCGATCGTGCTGACGCAGAGCTTCGTGCGGCTGCAGCGTGTGCCGCTCGGGTTTTCCGGCGGGAACGTCATGACCGCCAGTGTCAGTGTGCCGGACGTCACCGCCGTCTCGGCGAACGATCCGCAGTCGTTCTTCACGGCATTGGTGCAGCGCGTCGCCGGCCTGCCGGGCGTTGAGGCGGCCGGCGCCATATCTGATCTCCCGCTCGTGGATGCTCCGCCGCCGGACGATTTCACCATCGAGGGGCGACGAGTGCCGGAACCGGGCGAGCCCGGAATGAACGCGCATTACCTGATGGTCACGCCGGGGGCCTTCGAGGCGCTCGGGATCAAGGTCGTCCGCGGCCGCCCCGTGCGCGCGAGTGACGATCGGCACGGAGCCGGTGTGGCGATGATCAACGAAGCCGCCGCCGCGAAGTACTGGCCTGGCGTCGACCCTGTCGGCAAAAGAATCCGCTACGCGACGGGTGTCTCGAATAACC
>JACDCA010000476.1 GCA_013694635.1 Acidobacteriota bacterium
CTCCAGGCGCGTGCGCTCAGGTCCGTCCCCTGCGATGAGCAGGTGCACCGGCCATCGCTGTCCGGCCAGCCGGGCAGCCACGCGGGGCAGAAGGTCGACCGCCTTCTCAGCCGACAGCCGGCCGGCGTAGAGCAGGACGTGCGCCGCCGACGGAATGCCCAGTCGATTCACCATCTGGCGTCTGGCGGTCATGCGCGCGCCCGGGAGCGCGGCGCGCATCGCATGGACGCCGGGGGGCGACACGTAAACAGGACGGATATGCGGCGCCTGCATCGCCCGGTGCAGCTCGTCGGCCGTGTACTGCGAATTGGCGATGTGCGCGTCGAACAGTCCGATATAGGCCTGCCCGAGGTAGCGCCTGGCCACACGCGCACCCACCGGGTGTCCCGTAATGAACGCCCGCATATTGTCGTCGAGACGCTCGCAGCTGTGCCCGATCAGCGTCGGGCCAAATCCCGCGCGTGAGCGGCGCCGGCGCAGCACTCCGGCGAAGTAACAGAGCGAATACTTGTCGCACACCTCGATGACCTGTGGACGCTCCGCGGCGACGATTCGCTGCAACGCACCGCCGGTGAAGAATCGATGCGGCAGGATGAGGCGATACCGACGATCGAAGGCCGGCGAGCGCGGTGCGCGCACGTGTTGGATCGCGGTGAAGCGACCGAGGCGCTGCACGTCGTCGCACTCCCCAGGAACCACGAGTGTGCAGCGTCGCTGCTCCTGCTCCGCCTGCTGGAGCAGTGCCAGATACATCGTGCGGATGCCACCGGAATCGGCATGAAAGGCGTTGGTCAGGTGCAGCGTTGTCAATGTCAAAGCGTGCGCGGATATCGAATCGAGACGATCAGGCGAGCCAGGACTCTCAGCGAACGCCACAGCGCCGACCCGAACGCGAACAGCAAGGCCGGTAACAGTCGCAGGTCGTCCCGCAGGCGGCCGCTGCCGGCCCCGACGATGAGGACTCCACGGCGCATCACGAACAGGTTGAAGAGAGTCGTCACGCAGGTGAAGACCAGCGATGCGGCGATGCTCTCGGAGAGTCGAGGAGTGCCCGCGAGAAAATGGACGGCATACTCGGCGAGATGTCCGGCGGCCGGCAGGACCAGCAGCGCGGTGAGAGCGGCGGCCCAGGCAGGCTCGGCAAGGCGCAGCGATTGCGTGACGCTGCCCAACAACCCGGAAACGACCCCGCGGAACAGCAATTCCGTGATCAAGGCGCGGAGGCCCGCATCGACGCCGGCCGGCAGGTTCGAGGCAAAAAAGATCGCGCCCCGGCACAGAGAGCTGACCAGGGCGGACTTCCAGTTCCAGTCGCGCACAAGGTGCCGGACCGGATGGCGGGCAAGGTCCCGCAGTACCGAGCTCACGCGGCGGTCGCGCATCAGACGTGGGCAGGCGCGCGCGGTGCCGGACGCGACGAGAGGTCTTGCACACGCGCGGCGTTCAGGACTTCGCGGTAGCACTCGAACAACGGCGTCATCGATGCCGGCCATCCCCGCGTCAACGCGTACGCTCGTGCAGCCGCGCTCACGGTCAATCGCCGCGCCGGATCGACGAGCAGTTCCGCAACGCGCCAGGCAAAATCCCGCTCGCTGCCCGCGCGACAGACGTACCCCGTTGTCCGGTCCAGCATGTTCTCGCGCGGGCCGCCGCGGTCGGTGACGAGTACCGGGAGCCCGGCCGCCTGGGCCTCGAGGACGACGTTGCCTGCCGTGTCCGTCTCGCTCGGAAAGACGAACAGGTCGGAAGACGCCATGATCTCTCCCATGGCCTCGTGCGTCACCGTGCCTGTGAAGACAGCGTCCGGCAGCATCGCTCGAAGGTCCGGTGCCAGGGGTCCGTCGCCCGCCAGGATGAACCGGTGCGGCATGCGATGGTCGTCCAGCAGCTGCCGCAGGCCCTCCAGCAGCTGCAATCCCTTCTCGCGTGAAAGGCGTCCGGCGTAGAGGATCGCGGGGCGGTGATCCGACACTTGCCATTTGTTCCGGAGTTCAACCGAGCGGCGCGAGGGGGCGAACCGGGTCGCGTCAACGCCGCGAGGCCAGATCCTCAGCCTTCCACCTGGCCAACCAGCCACTTCGAGCTGCCGGCGCGTGACAGCCGAAGGCACCAGCAGCTGACTGCAGGCGCCGTACACCCACCGCATGTACTCGTGCATCAATGCGCCCAGCCGCGGGGATCCGCTGAGTCTCGCGGTGTATTCACCGAATTCCGTGTGATAGCTCCCGACCAGGGGCAGCTGCAGCGACCGTGCGA
>JACDCA010000481.1 GCA_013694635.1 Acidobacteriota bacterium
ACCGAGCTGCTCAAACTGCTGGTCGAGGGGCACCATTACAAGACGGCCGCCAGCGCCATGGGCATTTCGACCAATACCATCTCCTTCCATCTGAAACACATCTATGAAAAGCTGCAGGTCCACTCCAAGACCGAGGCCGTCGCCAAAGCCCTTCGCGAACGCCTGATTTAGGCTTGTGTTTCGCATCCTACGTATCTACGTAGTTACGCCGCCGCATCGCGCCGGAGTACAAACGATCCCTCGCAGCCATTTCGCTGCGGGACAAGGGGAACAACGACGAACTCAAGGTCCACAGGTGCTGAAGAATCTGGGACGAGCGGTCGCCGTTCGCGCTTTTCAGCTTTAGCCCGTCGAGAGAGTTCCCGAAATAAGCTGGGGTTCGGATTTGGCAAATCTATTGCTGGGCGCGCGACCTTCAGGCCGGAAAGGGTCAAAGTCCGCCTGCGCTGCTGCATGTCATTGAAGGAGAGTGGTTATGTTGACACGAAAACACGGGAAATCTTTGATGGTCCTTCTGTTCGCCGCTGGCACCGTGGCGGCGTGCAGTGAGAAGGCGGCGCCCACGAGTCCCTCCCAAGGTGCGATCTCGACTGAAAGCCCCGCGGTCCAGGGGAACAACGCCGGCCAGAGCGAGTTGGCGGCGGTCCGCCAGGCCACTGCTGCCTTTCACAACATCAAGAAGGCTGTTGCCGCCGGATATCTCTCCCCGACAGGCGGACGATGTGTGGCAAGCCCCGCGGGCGCCATGGGCGTTCACAGCGTAAACCCGCTGCTCGTGCAGAACCCGGCGCTCGATCCCGAGGCTCCCGAAGCACTGCTTTACGTTCCGACCGGGGGCGGTAATTACCGGCTCGTCGCTGTCGAATACATCCAGCCGGTCTTGTTGCGCAACACGGCTACAAACCAGATTGCCCCATGGTTTCCGCAGAGTCCGTGGCCCGCTAGTTACGTCGTGGTCAACCAGGTCCCGTCGCTCTTCGGCCAGACCTTCCAGGGCCCGATGCGCGGCCACGAACCCGGCACGCCCTGGCACTACGATCTGCACGTCTGGTTGTGGAGCCCGAACCCTGACGGGATGTTTGCCCAGTGGAACCCGTCGCTCACCTGCGAATAGCATCCTCTATCCCGAACAGACGACTCGCAAGACCTGCGAGTCGCCTGCTTCGGCTCCGCTGGATTCCTGTCCTTGGGCCCCGGCGACGTCGGCACCGTCGCGCCTGACCCGCGCGTGCTCGCGACTTGGCGCGCGCGCCTCCCGTTCGAGCGGCGCCTGCCGCGGAGCGGGTATAAATCAGGATAACCGCGCTTCACGAGCGGTCGGCTGGCGATCGCTTGAGTGACGGGATCAATCACTGGACAGGCAGCATGCCGTTTGCGGTTGTCCACGTCGCCTTCTTTGTGGCCTGGATCCTCGTGAACACCGGCAAGCTCCCGGCGCTCGCGCCGTTTGATCCCTTTCCGTTCAACTTTCTCACCCAATACGACACTGGGCTGCTGCTCGGGTCCATCACCATCTTCACATCCGGCAACAAGGCAGAAATCAAGAACGTTGAAAAAAACTTAGCGCGGTCTTTCGCTGAAGGAGTAAGGGCGCGTCGCCGGCACAAATACAAAACCTGCGACGGCCGTGCCGCCATCTGGCATCGATGAACTCGAACGGCTCGCGGCATTGAAGGAGAAGGGCTACCTTACGGAGGAGGAGTTCGCGACCAAGAAGCGGCAGATTCTGGGCCTATAAGAGACCACCGGACGCCGCCTTTCCGCGCGCGGCGGCCTTGGCTGCGTTTATTCCTCGGCTGACACTGCGAGCGGACAGTATTCGCGACGCCCATGAACCCCGCCGGTTGTGACGGCGAGTGTGGGTAACCTTCTCCCCGGCGGCTGACGATGCCCGAAGTGTGGATCGGCCGATCGCTCAACTGCGAGTCCGCCGCGTTCAACGGCGTGGTCGCGTGGAGATGAACACGGGGCGGATCTAGGTTCCACGCCTCGGACGTTTCGCTAAACGGTTTTCGTCGTGTCCCGATTTGAGGTGCAGCCGCCGCTCGCATTTTTTCGGAGCTGGAACATAGCTGTCTTTGATGCCACCCACTGGCATCAATTAGGGCGGGAGAGCTGCCCTCAGGGCCCCGGGATCGCCGGTGCCGTTCAGCTATTCGCGGACTCGCCGCGCCCACGGTAGCTTTTGACGATGCCCCTTCAGACACGCAGGGCCGACACCTGGATCGAATCAGCCGCAAACCCTCTCTGACTCCTGCACAAAAGCTGCGATTCATGAGATGTCTCCCGCCAAGTGTTGTGGTCCGAACGCATCCGCTGGGGACGCTGGTTTGCGTCGGCGCCGTCGTCGCTGCGGGCAGCATCGTTGGTGCGAGCGCAAACGGGAGAAATGGCGCTCCCGCGCCGCAGGGCGCCGCTGACACGCACGGGAACAAGCACGACTGTGTGCCCATGCGGCTCGAGACGACGGACTACTTCGTGGACGTCCTGTCCACGCTGCCGAATCATCTGGGTGTCCCCGCGCAAATCGAGGTTCGCCGCGTCCGTCCCATTTATCAGACCGGGCGTTGCCGCGGTCTCGTGCGCTCTGCGGTTCTCGTACACGGACGCACCATCGACGGGATCAGCGCCTTCGACGTGCCTTACCAGGACTATAGCCTCATGACGGCAATGGCGAACAACGGGATCGACGGGTTCGCGTTCAATCAACTCGGCTTTGGCGCGTCGTCACACTTCAGCATGGACGATCCCTGTAATGCGAGCAACTCAAGGGACGCGGCGGTGAACGTCAACCCGTCCAATCAGCAGAACCTTCTGCTGGTGCCCAACCCTCTCCAGGCGGAGTGCCTGCACTCTGATAACTCACACTTCACCGATCGCCAGGCGGGCATCGATCAGCTCGAGGCGGTCGTCAACCACGTGCGGAGCCTATCGCGTGGTGGCGACCAGCACGGTACTGCCGCGGAGAGGCGCCGGGTCAACCTGTTCTCATGGTCGCTAGGATCGACCGTCGTCGGTCCCTACCTGGCGGTGCCGGGGAATCAGGCGAACATCGCCCGTGTAGTCATGCTGGCGGGTCCGTTCGGAACCACCCCTGCGTTGACACAGTTTGAACCGCCGCCAGGCGTGGGCCGGGCGACATGGCCTCTGGGCGTTGGAAACTTCGCTGGTGTCTCGGCACTGGTTCAGGTGAACGCCGCATGCCCCGGGCAGCGGAATGTTGATGTACTGCATGCGGTATGGGAGTCGATGCGCAGCCGAGATCCGTACGCCGCCGGCTGGGGCAGTAATCAGGATCCGGTCACCGGTGGACTGTCACGGTGGCCGACGGCAGTGCGATGGGGTTGGGGCCCGGCCGAAGCCGCAGCAATCACGGTGCCTGTACTCGTCATTGGGGGCGTCATCGATCGGACAGTGCCGCCCTCCCATCTCGACGCGCTTTACGGAGCGCTCTCGTCGAGCCAGAAGCTGCGCGTGCGCATGGACTGCGCATCACATGCGTCACTCTGGGAGGGTTCGGCTGCTGCCTCCGGTTGGGGTGGACCGCACACGACCATTCAGGCTGCCGTGATCGAGTGGCTGACGAATGGCACATATCAGGGCTTCTCGATCGGGCAATTCCGTACCCTCGCGGACGGGACGACTGTCATTGAATGAGCGATAGGTTCGCGTCGCGCGCCGCGTGGTGACGCTGTTCCGCCAGTTTCGTCCGCCGGCGCGCGCCTCGTACCACCTGACGCCGCAGGAGACCGAGTTGCTCAAACTGATGGTCGAGGGGCATCACTACAAGACTGCGGCCGGCGTGATGGGCATTTCGACCAACACGATATCCTTCCACC
>JACDCA010000482.1 GCA_013694635.1 Acidobacteriota bacterium
GGAAATCTCCCTACGGATCTAACAAAGTAGTACTAGAAGCGGAAGAGATAACTCGTCTTCATGAAGAACTGACGTCCGGTCGACGTCGTCGGATTGCGGGTCGGTCTGATGCCGTTGATCGGGTCCAGCGTGAGGTTGTCAAAACCATCGGTCACGCCGACATAGAGCGCGGTGCCGGGGTTCACCAGGTACGTGAGCAGAATGTCGGCGGTCAGGTGGTTGGTGCGGTCCAGGGCCACCAGACCTGGATTCGACAGGACGCCGTTGTAATCGACGATGCCGCGCAGCGACAACTCGCGGGTGAACTGATAATTCACGCGTGACCGGATGATGTGATTGTCGAAGATCGTACCTGCATGGCCGCTGCTCGCCGGCGCAGCGAGGCGGCTATACAGGTAGGTCTGGGTCGACGAGCAAACGCGACGTCGGACGGAACGTGAGTCCGACCTGGCCATCGCGGAAGTCGGCAAGAAAGGGTGCGATCCCTTCGGCGGGAAAGAAGTTCGACGCGTGCCGTCGGAGACCGCGACGAAGAAATCCATCCAGCGGAGATAACTGGTCGAGAAGCTGACCCAGTTTTCATATTCCCGGAACTCGAGCCCCGCGAACCGTTCCATGCTCTCGGCGCGCCGCACAAACAGGAATGACTGCCGCTTGAAATCGATCTGCAGCGGGAACCGGATCAACCAGTCCTGCAGCTCGCCCTCACGGTTCCACGTGTACTGCACGAGCGAATTCGGTCCGATGGGCGACAATGGACTGTCCTTCGGACGCCATCGCAGCGTGGCGAAGCTGGTCGCCTGCCGGATCTCGGTCCGCGGCACGAAGCCGAGCGGCGCGCGAAAATCCGCCCCGATGTCCGTGTAGTTGAAGCTGTAGTAAAGCTTGCGACCCGCCTTTTCGATGGAGGTCCAGTAGGCGGTGCTTTGCAGCGCGGATCCGGTCAGATTGACCGTATCGCTGAATGCAGCCTGGCCTGTGTAGGCATCGGTCTGTTCGGTCGGCGCCGTGAGATCGCCGGGATGGCGCTGAAGGAATCCCGTGACATGCGCGCCGGGCCGCTGCTCGCCAGAGAGGTAGTCTTCGAGTCGCGGTGGAGCGTCGACACGCGGAATCACCACGGTCGGCCGTGGCGCAACCTCCTGAGCCACTACCGCTGTTCCTGACAGCAGAACAAGACCTACTGCCACGTGCCGCCAGGTTCGGCTTCGCAGGTCCCAGTGCGACATGTCATATAGTTCGTTGCCACCTGTCAGCTGTCGACACGTACGGGATAGAGACCGGGTATTCGGGGATGGATGGGTGCTTTTAGGTAAAATGATGAGCAGGAGTCTCGATGGCCCAGAAATCCCGACCAACATTGATGAAGCGCGAGCGTGAGAAGGCTCGCGTTGAAAAACAGAAGGCGAAGGAAGCGCGGCGCGCCGACCGTACAACGCGCGGGTCCGATCGCCCCGCGGACGGCACCGACCCCGATATCGCCCATATCAAGCCGGGGCCTCAGCCGCTCGCAGAGTGGCAGATCGAGCCGGAAGAGGAAGAGGCAGCGACGGAGACCAAAAACGGCTGAGTCAGAGGCTTGCACTATATCCACGGTGAATATAATTACGGTCTGACGTTTACCGCCCTCGAAGTCGCTGCCCTTCTCCCGCTTCCTCCAGCAACGTTCCACATCCTGATCGCTCTGGCCGAGCGGGATCGGCATGGCACGCGATCATTCAGGACCCCAGCCTGCGCAGCGCAGGCGCGATCCGGCTCAGCGCCGGGACGCTCTACCGCTCGGTCCAGCGGATGCTGGAGCAGGGCCTGATCGAGGAAACGCGCACCCGCCCGGCGCCTGACGAGGATGACGAGCGCCGGCGATTTTACCGGCTCACCGCGTTCGGCGGCGCGTCGCCCGTGGTGAAGCGCAGCGGCTTCAGGATCTCGTCACTCTTGCCAGAGCCAGCGGCTTCGCCCCGGAGTCGGCCTGATGCCGCCGGCTATTTCGTGACGCGTGACTACTCGTATCGTTCGAAGCAGGTGGCGGGCGACGGCTGGGTGCTCGTCGGCGATGCGTTCGGCTTCCTCGATCCGCTGTATTCATCCGGCGTACTGCTCGCGTTGAGATCGGGAGAGCTCGCCGCAGAGGCGATCGCGGACGGTCTCACCCGCGACGACACGTCCGCC
>JACDCA010000487.1 GCA_013694635.1 Acidobacteriota bacterium
GCCCGCGAATCGAACATGCACGTCGTTGCCGAGACGATCAACTGGCTGGACAAGTACGTGAAGAATTCGCCCGCGCGAAAAACGACGACCGCGACAAAGTAGGTGACAACGTCGAAGCGCCTAACGCCACCTGTCTTCTCAGTTCACAGGACTTCCACATGAGATTTCGAGTGTTCACCTGGGCGGCGGTCGTCTGCGCCACAGCAGCCGCTTCGGCGGCGCAGGACAAACCGTCACCCGCACCTGACCGGCCCTCCACCATCGCAGAGAAAACCAAAGGCGCTGAGAAGATGGAGGGGTTCGTCCCCCTCTACTGGCAGGCGTCCAGCGGAAAGCTCTTTCTCGAAGTGCCGCGTTTCAACCAGGAGCTCCTCTACCAGATCTCCCTGTCCGCCGGCCTCGGGTCGAACCCGGTGGGCCTCGATCGCGGTCAGCTGGGCTCGTCGGCGATCGCCTTTTTCGAACGTGTCGGCCAGAAGGTCCTGCTGATTCAGCCGAACTACCGGTATCGCGCGCTCAGCACCGATGCGGCCGAGCGGCGTGCAGTGGAGGAATCGTTTGCGCGGTCGGTGCTGTGGGGATTCAAGGTCGAAGCCGAGGAAGGCGGACGCGTCCTGCTCGATGCGACGTCCTTTTTCATGCGCGACGCGCACGGCGTCGCCGACCGCCTGCGCTCCAGCAACCAGGGCGCGTACCGGCTCGACGACAGCCGCAGCGCGCTCTACCTGCCGCGCACGAAAGGCTTCCCGAAGAACAGCGAGATCGAAACCATGCTGACGTTCACGACCGACGGCAGCCCGGGGCGTTTCGTTCGTGAAACGACACCGAATCCCTTGTCGGTCACGCTGCGCCAGCACCACTCGTTCGTGGAGCTGCCGGAAACCAGCTACCGTCCACGCCGGCTCGATCCCCGCGCCCCGTCATTCGGCATCGAGTTCTACGACTACGCGTCTCCGATCACCGAAGCCATCGAGAAACGCTGGATCGTCAGGCACCGGCTCGAAAAGAAGGACCCTGCGGCGCCGGTGTCGGAGCCGGTGAAGCCAATCATCTATTACGTCGACAACGGCGCGCCCGAGCCGATCCGAAGTGCGCTCGTTGAAGGCGCCTCATGGTGGAACCAGGCGTTCGAGGCGGCAGGATTCCGTGACGCGTTCCAGGTCCGCGTGCTGCCGCCGGACGCGGACCCGATGGACGTCCGCTACAACATGATCAACTGGGTCCACCGCTCCACCCGCGGCTGGTCGTACGGGGGCAGCGTCACGGATCCAAGGACGGGAGAGATCATCAAGGGCAACGTCACGCTGGGCTCACTGCGTGTGCGGCAGGATTACATGCTCGGCGTCGGACTCATCCCCTCACACGCAGGGCTCGAGGGGGGATGCCTCCCGGGTGACGTCCCTGGAGACGACTACCTCGCGCGGCTCGATCCCGCAGTCGACGCGGGGGCGATGTCGCTCGCACGCATCCGACAGCTCTCGGCTCACGAAGTCGGGCACACGCTCGGATTCGCGCACAATTTTGCCGCCAGCAGCTACAACCGTGCGTCGGTCATGGACTACCCGGCCCCATGGGTCGAGATCAAGAACGGCAAGCTCGATCTGTCGAATGCCTATGCCATCGGCATCGGGGAATTCGACAAATTCGCCACCCGTTTCGCCTACTCACAATTTCCGTCGGCCGCCGCTGAACCGCAGGAACTCGAAAGGATCCTCGAGGACGGCGTCACCAGGGGCATGCTGTACATCGCCGACTCGGACGGCCGTCCGGTCGGCTCCGCGCATCCGCTCGCGAGCGTCTGGGACAACGGCACGGACGCCATCGCGACGCTGAAACACGAGATGGAGGTCCGCCGCATCGGCCTGCGCGATTTCGGCCTGAAGAACATCCCCATTGGCACGCCGCTCTCTGAGCTCGAACGGCAGCTGGTGCCGCTCTACCTGCACCATCGCTATCAGCTGGTCGCGGCAGCCAAGTCGCTCGGCGGTGTCCACTTCACCTACGCCGTCCGCACCGCCGGCGGCCCGAACCCCTCGAAGGTCGCCGACATCGTTCCGCCGGAACGACAGCGCGCCGCACTCGACGCAGTCCTGGCGACGTTGAACGTCGACGAGCTCCGCATACCCAGGCGCATCCTGGATCTCCTTCCACCGACGGCAGCGGGTTACGGCGGTGGCACCGCGGAGTTCTTCAACGGGCGCACCGGCGCAACATTCGATCCGATCAGCGCGGCGACGATCGCGGCTGACGTCGCGCTCGGCGCGCTGCTCTCACCCGAGCGCGCTGCCCGCGTCATTCAGCACGCGTCGTACAACGTGGCGAGCCCGGGCTTCGACGATGTGCTGGCGGCGCTCATTCTCGCGACGTGGAGCGCGCCGCGTACTCCCGACGGCTACGGCCGGCTGCTGCAGGAAGCCGTCCAGAGCCTGACCATCACGCGACTGATGGACCTGGCCGCCAATGAATCGGCCTCACCGCAGGTCCGCGCCATTGCCACCTCCGGCCTGCAACGCATCATGCTGATTGCGGGGCGATTGGTGACGCCGCACGCGTCCACGGCGAAACTGGATATCGACCGCTTCCTCAAGCGCCCGGAGAATCCGTACAAGCGGACCGAACCGCTGCCGGTCCCGGCGGGTGAGCCGATCGGCGGGCGGTAGCTGCAATGCTGAAGGTGCAAGGTTGAATGCTGAAGTAATGAGCAAGCGTGCAAGACACAAGTCGCTTGTCACTCTCGGCGACATCCGCAATGCGGCGGAGCGGATCCGGCCGATGGCGCGGGTCACACCGATGGTCGATGTCTCCTCGCTCGCAGGAGTCCGGCTCTTTCTCAAGTGCGAAAGCCTGCAGCCGGGTGGCGCGTTCAAGATCCGCGGCGCCTACAACATGGTCGCGCAGCTGAACGCCGATCAGCGGCGACGCGGCGTGGTGACGTACTCGTCTGGCAACCACGGGCAGGCCATGGCGCTGGCTGCCCGCGAGCACGGCTCGCCCGCGGTCGTCGTCATGCCCACGACCGCGCCGCAGATCAAGATCGAGGGCGCTCGGAGCTTCGGCGCCGAGGTGATCTTCGCCGGCACAACGTCGGTCGAGAGGCGCAAGCGCGCCCAGGAAGAAGCGGACGCGCGCGGACTCACGATGGTGCCACCGTTCGACCACGAGTGGATCATCGCCGGCCAGGGCACGCTCGGTCTCGAGATTCTCGAGCAAAGACCCGACGTCGAAACCGTGCTGGTGCCGGTCGGTGGCGGAGGGCTCCTGGCGGGCGTCGCCGCGGCGATCAAGCAATCGAGCCCGTCCGTCCGCGTCATCGGCGTCGAGCCGTCCGGCGCGGCGGCAATGAAGGCGTCCCTCCAGGCGGGCCACGCGGTCACGCTGTCGAAGACCGAGAGCATCGCCGACGGCCTGATGCCTATGCGCCCCGGAGATCTCACCTTCGCGCACGCCCAGGCATTCGTGGACGACGTCGTGACGGTCGATGATGTGCAGATCATCGATGCCGTGCTGTGGCTCTTCACGTCCGCGAAGGTCGTCGCGGAGCCTTCCGGGGCCGCAACCGTCGCCGCCGCACTCGGGGGGGCGTCGAACGGAGTCACCGTCGCGATCGTGAGCGGCGGCAATATCGGGTTGGAGAAGTTGGGGGAGCTGCGGCAATCTCGCAGCAGAAGTTAACCACAGGAGGCCAGGAGGGTTCCGCCTGATCTCTTGATCTCCTGTTAAGTTCCGGGGGCGTGTCTCTATGCCAATCGAACTCTTCGAAATGGAACGCATGCAGTCGACATGGGAGAACATCGTCGACTACGACATGAGCGAGAGCGGCGTGCGTCCGCTGACCCTGCGCGAGCTCGTGGACATGGGATTCGACCTCGAATCGTTCCTCGACACGCCGCTCGGGTACAGCCAGTCGAACGGCACGATCGCGCTTCGCGAGAGGATCGCCGCCGGTTATCCCGGTGCGTCCGCCGATCACATCGAAGTGACCAACGGCACGTCGGAAGCGAACCACCTGATTGCGCTCAGCCAGGTGCGCCCGGGTGACACGGTGGCGATGGAGCTGCCGAATTACATGCAGATGCCGGGCATCGCGCGGAGCCTTGGCGCAACGGTGAGGACGTTTCGGTTGCGGCTCGAGAACGGATGGCAGCCGGACTGGGACGAGTTCGACCGCGCCGTGACGCCGGAGACACGGTTGCTGTATCTCTCGAACCCGAACAATCCCACGGGGGCGGTGCTGGATGACGATGCGATGCGGCGGATCGCTGACCGCTGCACCGAGACCGGCACGTGGCTGGTGGCCGACGAGGTGTATCTGGGAGCCGAGATCGACCGGCCGCGAACGAAGAGTTTCTGGGGGCTCAGCGACCGGGTCATCGTGACAAGCGGACTGTCAAAGGCGTACGGCATCCCCGGCGTGCGCATCGGGTGGATGATCGCACCGGCGGAAGTCGCGGCTTCCTGCTGGGCCCAGCACGACTACCTGACGATCGGTCCGAACAAGATGTCGGACGCGATCGCGTGCGTGGCCGTCCAACCCGCGAACCGTGAACGCTGCTACGCACGGACCCGCGACATCCTGCGGCGCAATCTGGCCATCGCGCGCGAGTGGGTCGGTGGCCTCGACGGCCGTTTGACATGGCGCGAACCGGAAGCGGGGGCAATCGGACTCTTCAAGTACACCTCCGACTTCCCCAGCGTGGAGCTTGCCGAGCGGGTCAGAACGCGTCAGAGCACGCTGATCGTTCCCGGGGCACACGTGGGCCTGGAGGGCTATATCCGGGTGTGGCTGGGGGGACGGGAGGAATTCCTCCTGGAAGGTCTCCGGCGGATCGGGGAGGAGCTCGTTAACCTTCCCTGACCGGCTGCGTAGTAAGCGTGTGAGGAGCTGTTTTTACATGATCCACATACGTTTTCGACCGGTAGTTGCTGCCCTTTGCCTGGCGGCGGGTTTCTCGCTTCCCCCCATCGCGGAGGCCCAGTCGAGGCAGGCGCAGGCGCAGCCGCCGGCAGCGGCGCCGGTCGAATCCACCCCGGCACCAGCACCACAAGCCGTGGTCAGCCTCAATCAGAACGCCAGCGAGACACGCCGTCAGTTGTATAAGGTCCTGGATCAGTACCCGCCCGGAGTCGGACGCGTGCTGCGGCTCGACCCGACGCTGATGAACAATCCGGCGTACCTTTCGTCCTACCCGAATATCGCCGCCTTTTTCTCGCAATATCCCGATGTGCCCCGCAATCCCGGGTTCTATCTCGAACGGTACGACCCGAACTACGCCTACAACGAGCCGCCGGACGCACGGCGTGAATCGATCCGGATGTGGAGAGACGCGATCGAGTTTTTCGGAGCGTTCACGGTTTTCTGCGTCATTACCTTTGCACTTTTCAGTCTCATCAAATACGTCGTCGAGTATCGCCGGTGGCACCGGATCTCAAAGGTGAATGCCGAAGTCCACAACAAGATCCTGGATAGATTCGGCTCGAACGAGGAGCTGCTCGCGTACATCGACAGCCCCGCAGGGCGCCGATTCCTCGAGGCCACGCCGATCGCCCCGAATGGCGGGGCGCCCGCACGCGTAGGCGCGCCGCTCGGCCGAATTCTCGTCTCGGTGCAGCTCGGAGTGCTGCTGGTCGCGCTGGCGGTGGCGCTCATGTTCGTCGGCAACAGCGCCATCGACGAAGTCCAGCAACTGATCAGGGGCTTGTCGATCGTCGCATTCTGCCTCGGCGTCGGCTGCGTGGTTTCCGCTGGGGCGTCTTACGTGCTCTCGCGTAAACTGGGGCTGCTGCCGGACGCCCCGGTGGCGCCGCCGCCGCAGTCCATCTGATATGAGCAATTTCACATTCACGAACGTGGAGCGCCTCGAAGCTGCCGCCGGTGAAGTGGACGTGCCCTTCGAGATGGACGAGGACACGTTTCGCGCCTTCTACGATCGCACCGCGCGCGCCCTCTGGGCCTACCTCGCCCGCATCACCGGCGACCGGCAGGCTGCCGACGACCTCCTCCAGGAGTGCTATTACCGGCTGCTTCGTGCGCGGGTATCGCTCGACGACGAATCGCATCGGCGGAACTATCTCTTCCGGATCGCGACCAACCTGGCGCGAGACGGCTATCGACGGCGCGCGACGTCACCGGAACTGATCCCGAACGTGGATGAAGCCCAGGGCGCAGACACCGCTGCGGCGGCGCGCGCGGACCGCTGTGCGGACGTCCACCGTGCGATGGGCCGCCTGAAACGGCGCGAGCGCGAGCTGCTATGGCT
>JACDCA010000559.1 GCA_013694635.1 Acidobacteriota bacterium
AATACCGCGACGAGTACCAGGAGGAGCTCCAGCGGATCATCGACGCGAAGATCGCCGGCGAAGAAGTCGTGGCGACCACGGAAGAAGCGCCGCCGAAGGTGGTCAACCTGATGGACGCGCTCCGGCAGAGCCTCGATCGCGTCAGCACGGGCAAGAAAAAGACCGCGAAGGTCGAGAAGACCGCCGCAAAGGCCGTAACGAAAGCCGCAGCGCCACGGAAGCGCGCGGCCAGATAGTTCGCAGAAGCCAGTTATCAGTTATCAGTGAGGACGCGTTGGACAAGCACGAAGTGGAGCGGATTGCCCGCCTGGCACTCAAAGAGCTCGGAGCACCGAGCCTGGATTTGACGATGGCCCCGATCGAGGGGCGGCCGGGGCATTGGCGGATCGACATTAAGGGGCCGTCGGGGCCCGGCAGTCTCAAAATCCGCTGCGGCGACGGAACGACGGCCCAGTGGGTCCGCGAACAGATCTTCGATCAGTACAACGCGTTATAGCGATCAGCGATCAGAAGGCCCACTCGAATCCGACCAGCGGGGCTATGCGGTCCGACAACCCGTTCTGGCCGATGCTGAACCGCAGGTTGAAATTGATCAGGACGGTCGGCGCGACGTTTGCCTTGAACCCGAGCGCCCCGCTGCTGACCCAGTAGGACGCCGTTTCAAAGCGGATGTCGGGGAGCGTCACGCTTCCCGCGGGGCCGGTCGACGTCGTCGGACGCGTGAACAGTCGCGGCGAATCCAGCACGCGCTGCCCGGTCACGTCCAGGACGATGCTGAAGCGCTCGGTGACTGTCAGGTCGCTGCCGAGCGCGTACGCGAACCGGTCGGGAAGGTCCGCCTTGACGCCGGATTCCACGTCCCCGGCAATGACGCTCTTGCCGTTCCATTGATAGGCGATGTTGGCGTGCGGCGCAAATGGGCCGAAGGCAGTCGAGAACGCGGCGAACGGGCGGATGCCGGCGGCGCCGGACCCGAGAAGGTTGCGCTCATCGCCCGTCGGCAACCTCACGTCCACGCCCGCAGCCAGTGCCTTCTGACCTTCGCGCAGAACGGTCCCCTTCGCGCGGACGACGATGTCACCCACACCGCCGGCGGATCCCTCCGCGAAGAACTGGTGATTGGATCCGAAGCCGTCGATCGCGTTCTCGTCCGGGAAGTAATGCACGCGGACGTTGGCCCCCGTGCCGACCCGATGAATGGTCGCGTTCGACAGCAGCGAGAGCCGCGTGCGAACGATGGGAACTGCCAGCGACAGGTCGAACCGGTCGGTCACACCGTAGGTGAGCGCGCCGCTGAACTGGTTGACCGTCGCCTCGATCGTATTCACAGTCTCGATGACGTCGGAGCGGCCGCCGCCGATTTCGAAACTGTCGTGCGTGAAGACGGCCGGCACCGACACGAGCGCAACGCCGTCGAGGTGATCGAACGAGAAGAACTGATGGCTGAAGCCGAACGCCATCCGCCCCTTGCCGATCGTCTCGCCCCGGTCGGCAAGGATCGGTCCGAAGCTTCGAGTGGACCGTTGGAACGTGCCGGTGGCGGGATCGAACCGGTAGGTGAAGCCCGACGCCGGTGAAGGCAGGGGAATGGCCGCGAGCTGGCTGGTCAAGGCGATGTTGACCAGCCTGAAATCCGACTGGAATGCGCTG
The DNA here is from genome assembly GCA_013694635.1 of Acidobacteriota bacterium. Classification (GTDB taxonomy): domain Bacteria; phylum Acidobacteriota; class Vicinamibacteria; order Vicinamibacterales; family 2-12-FULL-66-21; genus JACDCA01. The sequence continues at coordinate 1,651 of JACDCA010000559.1, forward strand.
TTGAAGTGCGCGGCGTGGTTCGTGCCATCGAGCTGCACGTCCTGGCTCGCAACCACCAGCCCCCGCGGTCCGAAGATGTCCTCGAACAGGGTCGCGAGAGTCGCGGGGCGGTCCTGAGCCGCCGCACTCGTGGCCAATGCCACGAAGACCGAGCAGAGAACGAACCTCGTCGCCATATGGGAGTTCCTCATCTGATTGGCTCGAACTTGATCCGGTCGATCACCCATGACGTACCGCTTCTGTGCAGGTTCATCGTCGTGCGTGTTTCGGTGCTCAGACGCTGCCGGTCCACAGTCTCGAGTTGATACCTGCGCACGAACGTGGCCGTGGCGGTCGCTCCGTTGACGTTTATCTGCGGGCTCCCGATCTCGACGTCGATCCTCTTCGCGTTCTGGAACTCATACCGAATCGCCGATTCCTGCGCGCCGCCCAGACCCGGCCACAGGCGCTTCAGGGATTCGAGGCTTCTGCTCTCGAGCGCCGCCTTGTAGCGGTCGAGGACGTCCTTGATGCCGCTCGCCGCCAATGCTGCAGGATCGGCGGCCGGCTGCGCCGCTGACGGCGGAGGGGCCGGGGGCGCCGCCGGCGCCACGGGTATCGAAGACGGGGGAGGCAGCGGCAGGCTCGTTGGCGCCGACGTCGGCACGGTCGGCGGTACTGGTGCCGGTGGCGCCTGCGGCTGCGACGGCGGGTCAGCCGGCTTCCGCTCGGCTTGTGCAGTCCGGGAGCGTTCGGTGCGCACTGCCGCTTCGGTCTGCGCGGCGATCTCGGCGCTGCGGAACAGTCCGCTCGCTTCCCAGAACCTGGCCATCGATTCGGCGAACTGGCCGCGCTTGTACAAGGTTGCCGCGTCACGTTCGGCGGCAACGGCCGCGGCGTACGGTCCTGCCGCCAGCGTCGCGGCCCCGGCACCGGCGGCTGCGTTCTTCGCCCGTCCCGTCCGCACCCGCGCGTCGTCCACGCCCTTGCCGCGTGACCGTGCGGCACCTTCATCCATCAAACGCTTCGCTTCCGCATTGCCGGGATCGACGGCTAGCACTTCTCCAGCAGCGCGTGACGCTTCGTCGAAGCGGCCGGCGGTCAGAAGGCCGCGGGCGTTGGCCAGGCTGCGTGTCACCGCTGAAGCTGCCTGCTGCGCGCGGTCGCGGAGCTGTTGCGCTTCGACGTGGCCAGGACTGAGGGCGAGGACCGCGTCCGCATGACGCTGTGCCGTCGCCCCATCACCGCCCTGCAGGGCCTTACTCGCCTGTTCGAGCCGGCCGGCGATGTCCTGCTGCGTCGTATCGGCCGGCGGGGTGGCCGTTATTTCCCCGGGCCGCGGCGGATCCGCAGGTCCACGTTTCGTCGACCAGACGATCAGGGCGCCGACCAGGACGACACACGCAAGCGACACCGCGAGTATCCCGGTTCGGCGGCGGGGCGCTGGAGCGACCGTCTCGGGCGCCGCCGGCGGAGGCGCCGCAGCGATCGTTCGATCAGACCTTGGACCCGGCACGGCAGACCGTGCTGACGGGGGGCGCGCCGCGGGAATTGGCATCGCAGGCACGCCCGCCATCGTCGCCGCGTCGTGCGCGAGCATCCCGGCGCCGGGGGAGTTGAGGAGCATCAGGCGCTGCCGGTAGT
>JACDCA010000500.1 GCA_013694635.1 Acidobacteriota bacterium
CCGTTGAGGCCGGTGCCCTCGTAGAGGACGCCGTCGAGGAACACGAGCCCCTGCGTGAACGCCTGGGGATCGTGGGGATAACTGCGGACGACTTCGAAGCGCGCCACCGGCGCCCCGTCTTTCACGCGTTGGCCGGCTATCACGGTCATGATGGCGGCTGCCGAGAGCATCACCAGCAGCGCCACGACAAACCTATTTGAAGAGATCATCGAACGCCTGCCGCGCGCTCGGCGCGCCGCTCGGCCCGCCCGGCGACTTCGTGTCACGTTCAACCGTCGTGCGAGGCTCGAACTCACCGCACGTATTGAGTGCATCCTTCGGCGAGATCCGGATCGGCACCGTCTTCTGGCATTCGAATGCGGCGCTCGAATCAAAGTGAAGGCACTGCGCACAGGTGTGCAGGGCGGAGCCGCACCGCGAACAGGCCCCGTCCGCGCTCCACGCGGTGGCCACCGTCAGCTCGTTGCCGCAACGCGCACAGCGCACCACCTCCCTGAAGCCCGGCATGCTGAACGTCTTCGGGGCAATGGGGGGCTGCCCTCTGGGCGCGTACTCTTTCGTGACCTGCGGACGTTCGCCCCGGGGTTCGCGCGGCTCGTCCTGGTAGCCGCGGTGACGGTATTTGCGGTCGGACATCAGTGCCATAATAGCCTCATCGACTGATCGGCGGGGCCCCCTGCACCCCCCCTGGCGACCTTCACTCGCCCTGGGCGCCGTAGCCTGACGTAGGCGGCTCCCGCTCCGTTCCGGTCGCAACGCCCGGTTTCGGAACGACCGGCCCTGAACCGGCGTATAAGCAGGGAGGAGAACCTATGACGATCAGCACCCACCGGATGCGCGCAGCGGCACTCGTGCTTCCCTTCCTGCTCCTGACATCGGCCGCCTGCGATATCGCCATGGCCGACCACAAGCAGAAGGAGACTGCGGAGTGGCGCAAGACCTACCAGCTGCAGCCGGGGGGCCGGGTCGAGATCACGAATATCAATGGCAGGATCGACGTGAAACCCTCCGACGGCAACGCGGTGGAGATCGTCGCCCGCAAGACCGCGCACGGCCCGTCGTCGGAAGCCGCGAAGGAAGCGCTGGGGCGGATCGAGATCACCGACGAGAGCTCGCCGGCGAGCGTGAAGATCGAAACCAAGATTCAGCGCGGGGGGGGCGGGTTGTTCGGCGGCAGCAGTGCGCAGGTCGAATACGCCATCCGGGTTCCGAGGACCGCGGAGCTTCACGTGTCGACGGTCAACGGCGGTCTCGAGATCGAAGGGATCGGCGGAAAGATCAGCGCCGAAGCCACCAACGGCGGCATCAAAGCGCACGATATCGCGGGGCCGATCGAGGCAAGTACCACCAACGGCGGCGTGGACGTGGATCTGTCGCAGGTCCCCGAGGCCGGCGTCAAACTCGAGTGCACGAACGGCGGGATCCGGCTGCGGCTGCCGTCGAGTGCAAAGGCATCCATTTCGGCGCGAATCACCAACGGCGGGATCGACACGAGCGGCCTGGTGCTCGACGCCACCGGCGAGCAGTCTCGACGCCGCCTCGACGGCCGGCTGAATGGCGGCGGCCCGCGCATCGAGCTGGAAGGCACCAACGGAGGCATCCGCATCAGCGCGCGCTGAGTTCGTATTGCCCGCAGCGTAGTCCAGCCCTCTAGGGCTGTTTGGTAACCGCCGGTTTCACGACGCCTTTTTTCTCAACTCTCGCGCCGCCCGCCGTTGTAACAAGGCCAGGACGGCAGCCTCCTCCGTCTGCGCGGAGGTCTTCAACAGGGACCCATCGAGATACGAATCGAACACCGCGGGGTGGATGTAACACTTGCGGCTGACGGCCTTGGTGTTGCCGAGCCTCTGGGCCACCGACTCCACAGCGCGCAGGATGTTTCGCTTCCCGTGCGTCTCCGACGTGCACGGCTCGCATTGCCGAAGCAGCTCCGCAGCCAGAACGGTTCCGGCCCACGTGCGGAAGTCTTTCGACGTGTAGTCCTGCCCGGTGATTTCCTTCAGATACTCGTTGACGTCCGCTGATCCGACCGCGCGGCGCGTTCCTTCGGCGTCGTAGTACTGAAACAGGTCGTACCCGGGGATGTCTCTGCACGCGCGGACGATGCGAGCGAGGCGCCTGTCGTCGAGAGCAATCTCGTGCTCCACACCGCTCTTGCCGCGGAAGGTGAAGTGGACGCGTCCGCCGCGCACATCCACATGTCCGTCCCGCAGGGTCGTCAAACCGAATGAGCGGTTGTGCCGGGCGTATTCGTCGTTGCCCACGCGGATCAGCGTCTTCTCGAGAAGCTGCACGACGAGGGCGAGTACCTTCTCTCGCTCCAGCTCTTTCCGCCGGAGGTCCAGACTCGTGCGGCGCCGGATCACGGGGAGGGCTCTTGCGAAGCCGATCAACCGGTGGTATTTCGTTTCGTCGCGGACGGCGCGCCACTTCGGGTGATACCGATACTGTTTGCGCCCGCGTGCGTCGCGGCCGGTGGCCTGGAGATGTCCGGTCGCATCGGTGCAGATCCACACGTCCTGCCAGGCCGGCGGGATGACGAGCGCCTTGATTCGAGCCAGATCGTCCCGATTGGTAACGCGGCGCCCGGTCGGGGCGAAGTAACGAAAGGCGGATCCGTGCCTCACCCGCCTGATGCCCGCGCGGGCGTCAGTGGTGTATCGCAGTCCCGCCGCACGCGCCGATGCGAGGCAGTCCGGTGCCATCCCTGCGTGGCCTAGCAAGACTGGCTCCATTACGAGCAGGCGGGCGATTAGGGCGTTAAACCGGCCTCTACCGGGCCGGTGACCATTCGCGGCCCAGGCTCGTGGCCAGCATCAGCTGGATAACGGCATCGTAGTTCTCGATACCTTCCGGGATGCGGTTGGCCTTCAAGTAGGAATCGTAGGCCTCACGAGCGACCTGACGGAGCAGCGGCGAGGAACGCCCCAGGCGTGCTGCGATCGCACGCAAATCCGCCTTCGGGCCCTCCTCGAGCGCCGGAAGTGACGCCCGCACAGCGCGGGGCAGTACATTGGCCGCGCGGCGGTACGCCGACAGCCAGCCGCTGTAACGCGCGAGGTCGTCGCCGCGAAGACAGGTCAACCACGCAAGAAAACTGGCTTCCGATTCGTCGGCGTATCCGGCGAGGTGCGACCACTCGTGCGCGAGCACGTCGGGGATCTCGACGTCCACGAGATCCGGATTCAGGATCACTTCGAGAAAGATCGGATCAGTCATGCCGTCTATGGCGGCCGCGCGGAAGTAGAGCGCGACCACGGATTTTTTCGGACGGCCGGTGGGCGTACTGTGACGGGCACCAAGGGTCTGCTCGGCGGCCGCGAATGCCGACGCCAGCCGCGCGCGGTCGAATCGGGCGGCGTGTGCCGCAGGGTGGAGCTCGTTGACGCGTCCAACGGCCGCCGACGCCAGGGCAATCGCGTTCGTCTGCGTGAGACGGGTGCGATCGAAGTCCAGTTTTTCCTCGAGAGGCAGGCGTCGGTAGTTGAATCCCCACATGACAAGAAACAGGAGGTAGGTGATGGCAACGACTTTCAACAGCAGAATCCCAAGGCGCCGGGCCGCCGGCTTCCATCCGCTCTGCCGGGAGCCGCGCACCGCGACAACGAGGAGCGCGCCGACCAGGATCGCAGCCACTACGTCGAGCAGCGCGACCGGCACCACGTTCGAGACCGGCGTCAGCGCTCCCTGCACGAGTGGATACATCCCGCGTGAGTACACTCGCTCAACCAGCGCAGGAGGCACCGGAGCAATGGCTGCCGCGACGGCAACGGCGATGAGGAGCACGGTGCCGCCAATGCGGGGCTTCGACGCGTTCCGCCTCACGGCGCAGGCGGCGGCTCGTCGCCGGTGATCAGCCGGACCGCGCGCTGATAGCTGACATATGCCCAGGCCCACTGGACCATGACGAGAAGGCGGTTGCGGAACCCGATCAGGTTCATCAGGTGGACGAAGAGCCAGGCGAGCCACGCGAGATAGCCGGTAAGCCTGAAGGATCCGAAGTCAGCGACCGCGGAGGCACGCCCGATCGTCGCCATGTTGCCGAGATCCTTGTAACGGAACGCGCGCATCGGCTGCTTTTCAATCGATCGGAGGATGTTGCGCACGGCGTGCCGTCCCATCTGGATGGCAACCTGCGCAACGCCGGGAAGCGGCTTGCCACGCTCGTCGTCGAGGGAGGCGAGATCGCCGATCACGAACACGTTTCGATAGCCCGGGATCGTGAGCTCGGGCTCCACCTCGACGCGCCCCGCACGATCGAGTGGCACACCCAGGGACGCGCCAAGCGGCGAAGCGGCGACACCCGCAGCCCACACCACCGTCTCGGCGTCGATCGCCCCATCGCGCACCATCACGCGTCCGGGGAGGACGTCGGTGACGATCGAGTTCAGCCTGACCTCGACGCCGAGATCCTGGAGATCGGTCAACGCCGCCTTCTGGAGGGGCGCAGGGAACGCGGCAAGCAAGGCAGGGCCCGCTTCCACCAGGATGATCCGCGACGAGCCGGGATCGAAATGGCGAAAGTCGCGCGCGAGCGACTGGCGCGAGATCTCGGCGAGCGCACCCGCCATCTCGACGCCGGTTGGTCCTGCGCCTATGACGACGAAGGTCAGCAGGCGCGCACGGCGCACCGCATCGGGCTCACGTTCGGCGCGCTCGAACGCCATCAGCACCCGCCTGCGGATCTGGAGCGCGTCTTCGAGAGACTTCAGCCCCGGAGCGAGCGGACGCCAGTCGTCGTGGCCGAAATACGCATGCGTCGCGCCGGTGGCCGCAATCAGGTAGTCGTAGGAGATTTCACCGTCGGTGAGAATGACCACCTGCCTCTTTGGGTCGATGAGGCGTGCCTCGGCCAGCAGCACCTCGACGTTCTTCTGACGCCGCAGTATCCACCGGATCGGAGAGGCGATGTCGCCGGGGGACAAGGCAGCCATCGCCACCTGATAGAGCAGAGGCTGAAACACGTGGTGGTTGCGGCGATCCAGCACGGTGACCTGCACCGGGGCGCGTTTCAGCGCACGAGCCGCGTAAAGCCCTCCAAACCCGCCGCCGATGACAACTACGTGGGGTTCCAGACCGACCTCAACCGCACACTACTGCAGGGAATGCGAATTGCACAACTCCAGCATATGAGCATGCAACAACGGCTGGTTCGATACGGCGGGGTCAAACTGTCACAGCGTCTCCGGCGGTCTGTGCCGATCCTTGGCGCCGCCATCGCGGTGGCGACGATCGCCGCGACTGTCCGCCGAAAAGGGCTCGTCAGCGGAACGATCGATACCGGACTCAACGCGATGCCGCTCGTGGGCGCGCTCAAGAACGGGATCGAGATACTGCGAGGGAGGGATTTTTTTCCCGACCGGTATCCACCGACCGTGCGGTCACAGCGTGGGCTGCCGCGGTAGCCTACTTCAGACCAATCAACAACCACCCCGCCCAGACCTGCGGGGGGGCGCCGGCCTTCCGTGCCGCGGATCTCGTCGCACGAAGGGCGTCGACTGGCGCAGCTCCTGACCGCAGGCGCTCGTAAAACCCCGCCAGAAGTCCGGTCGTGGCGGCCTCGTCACTCCCCCACCTCCTGACGATCAGTGTTTCGATCCCTCCCGCCCGCAAGACCCACTGCAGCGTGGGCAGTGCTGCGGCCGCTTCGCGCATCGACATCGCCGCCGGATCAGAGAAGACGACGACGCGGCTCGCGAGCTCGGCGTTCGGAAGCTCCCGCACTTCGAGGATCCCGTTGTGCGACGGCTGTACGGTCACGCCGGCGTCCGTTCGTGCGAGGAGTATGGGCGAAAACATCGGGCTCGCCGCGTTGATGCGGAAGGGGGCGGCAATGTGGAGAAATGGCGCGGTGACCGCGCCGGCACGCACCGCTTCCTCGGTCGCGTCCTTACCCGTCACTACGAGCCCGCTCCCTTCAACGACCGTCGCTGCCAATCGTGCCGCTTCCGTTTGCGCGGCTTCGGCCGGCCGCAGCACCCACGAGGGGGCCGTGGTCTTCAAGGTTTCCACAACGCCCGGTGGGATCTCCGGAGCCGCCGCAACGAGGACGTTCAGCGCGGGTGCCGCCGCCTGCGGCTGCGGCGCCCGCACGAGAGACGTGATCGACGCGGCGTAGACGATGGTGGCCTGGTCCCCGACGAGCCCGGCGCCAGATGCAAGCGCTTCAAAGGGCACGCGCCAGAGCATGTCGTCGGGAATGACAATGACCTTTCGCGCTCCGGAGAGCTGCGCGAGGACTGGTTCGGGCAAAAGTTTCAACAGATCCGTGGACGCATGGCGCCACGCTTCCGCGTCGGCAAGCGACGCAGGCTCCATGGCGCGAGCGACGCGCTCGGCGACCACCTGGCGCCGAACCGGCACGAGGTACGCACGCGGGATCACGCCATCGGCGGACGCTTCGGCGGTCAGCACCAACAGATCGCGCTCGTCGAGGACGAACTGCACGAGGGAGGTGCCACTGTCGACGAGCGCCTTGATTTCGTCGAGCGTGGCCGCTGCGGCGAGCCCCCGCCATGCGCGGAGGTCGGGCAGCCGGGTGAACAGCTGCCCCTGCGCGACGTTCCTGCGCGCGGTTGCGTCCTCGAGCGACGCGTCGAGCTTCGCAAGCCGCGCTGCATCCGGTTTCGGCAACCCCTTCTCGCGATCACGCTGCGCGAAGAGCGCGGTGATCTCCGCCGCCATGGTCCGCTCCGCGGTCCGCTCGCTGTCGTCCATCCCACGGGCAATGTCGCGCTCGTTGGTGGCGACAGCCGCGCGGAGGGCGTGCGCGCGCATGTCTTCGGCCGTGCTCCACGCCGCGGCAGCATCGCCGGCCTCCGCCTGCAGGACGCCGGCGGTGGCAAACGCCGCAGTCGTATCCCGCGGGACGGCGTGGCCCGGACGCTGCAGCGCCTCCGCGGCCATCCGCTGCACCGCGGCGACGGCGGCGCGCGCGGCACCGAGCGCCTCCTCTTTCTTCCCCAGCTTTCGCTGCGCCCGTGCCTGGGCAAGGAGCGCGCGCCACAGGAGGTCGTCTGCCTCGAGCACGACCGCCGTCTGCCGCGCCTCGATGGCCTGCGTGACCGCCGCGGCGTACTGCTCCTTGCCCGACAGCGCTTCGGCAAGACCGATCCGTGCGCGCGCCGCAGCTTCGACGCCCTTCAGCAGCTCGAACGCGGCGATGCTCTTGCGATACGACGCGATCGCGTCGTCATACCGCTCTTGTGCCGCCTGGGCGAACCCCAGGCCGACCAGCGCGCGCGCGATGCATTCCGCGTCGGAGGAGGGGGTGGCGGACGTGCATGCCGCGATGCTCTTTCCGTAGGCGGACTCGGCGAGCGCAAGACGACCTGAGAGCAGCTCGGTGACCGCTGTGCCCTGCCATACTCGTCCCGCATTCGCGAGATCTCCCAGTGTCTCGAAATGCTGACGGCTCTCGTCGTATGAGCTGCGTGCGGCGTCGAGGTTCGCCAGCCTGAAGTGCGTGTCACCGATGTTCTGCAGTGCGCTCGCCTGGCGGCGCGGATCCTTCCGCTTCCGGCTCTCGTCGAGCACGCCGGAAAAAGCCACGAGGGCCGCGGCGTAGTCCCCTTGCGCCGCGTAGGTGCGCCCCAGAGCCTCCAGCGCCATCGCGGCCCCGCCGAGATCGAAGTACTTGCGTTTGAGTACTTCCGCGCGTTTGTAATCGGCGATCGCCCCCTCGAAGTCTCCCTGCACGTATTGCACGTTGCCGGTGCTGATCAGCGTCGTCGCGACGAGGGCCTCTTCGTTCAACCCCTCCTGGATCGCGAGCGCCCCGCGGTACGCCGCCAGGGCCGCGGTGTATTCATGGATGGTGTAACGAATCGTCCCGATTCCCATCAGCGCGCTGGCGACGCCGTCATCGTTGCCGGTGCTCCGCTCCAGCGCGAGCCTCTTCTCATAGACCGCAAGCGCTGTCGGCAGATCGCGCAGGAAATAGTGACTGTTCGCGACGTTCTGAAGCATCTGCCCTTCGGACTTGCGATCCCCCAGGGTGCGCGCCACTTCGAGCGCCCGTTCATAGACGCCCAGCGCGCTCTTGAACTGGTTTCTTTGTGCGAGCTGATCGGCGCGCCGTCCGATGGCATCGACGAGGCGCGAGTTGACGAGGTCCGTTTCCGTCTCCAGCAGCCGTGCCCGGCGCGACGCGTCGGGGGACTCGATCAGCGCAAGCGCAAGTTCCTCAACCGGGGACCCCTCGCGCAGGATCTTCCACTCCCCTGCTTCCTGCACGTACGACAGCGAGAACTGCAGGCGCGAACTGAACCACCGCGGGCTGCCGTCGGGATTTGTGCTGTTGAGCGCGGTGCGTACTCGTGTTACCGCGAGCCGCACGCGCGCAGACGTCCCGTCGATAGCCGCACGGGTGATCTCCAGGTCCAGGAACGTGTCGTCGCCGGCATCGAAGATCGACCGCAGTTGGTGGACCTGCGGGCGCTCGGCAGTCCGGCTCCATAGCGCGAGGTATCCATCGACGTCCTCGCTCACCTGCATCGCAAAGAAGCGGTCCACCGCCGCCCTCAGGGCCGGGTCGACCTCCTGTTGACGTTCGGGGAACGCACAGAGCGCGAGCGTGAGCAGGAGGGCGCGAATCATGGCTAAATTCCGTTATTAGTCGTTAGAGAGTAGCAGTTAGGAGTTGAATGCGAGCCTTTCTGAATCCCGCCGTCGAGCGTCACAGCGCGTTTCGCGGCCTTTTCACCGACGACGAGTATCGCGCTGTTGAAGGGTATTTCGGGGCCCACGCGGACGTCGCACCATCTCCGCTCAAGTGGCTCGCGCACCTCGCAGAGGTTGCGGGGCTCCAGCGCGTGGACGCGAAGGACGAATCAGAGCGCTTCGGGCTGAACGCCTTCAAGATCGTCGGCGTTCGATACGCACTCCATCGGCTCGGCGATGACGCAACAGGCCGAGGTGTCGTGTGTGCCACCGCCGGCAACCATGGGCGGGCCGTCGCGCGCGTCGCGCGGGAGAAATCCATCCCCGCCACTGTCTTCATTCCCCGCGCACGGGGCCTCGCGGCACGAGCCGGGCAAACACGCGCGAGGCGGGTGGACGCCATGCAATCCGACGGTGCCACCGTCATCGACGTGGATGGCACATACGCGACGGCGGTCACGCAGGCCGCAGAACATGCGCGGCAGACCGGCGCGACGCTGGTATCCGACACGTCATGGGACGGCTACGAGCAGATCCCGCGCTGGATCATGGCGGGGTATACGTGGATCTTCGAGGAAGCGCGGACACAGTGGGAGCGTGCCCCGGACGTCGTATTGATCCAGGGAGGCGTCGGCGGGCTCGTCTGCGCCGCCGCCAGCTGGTTTTCGTGGCGCTTCGGCGCGACACGACCATTTCTGATCGCCTGCGAGCCGGAGAATGCCGCATGTCTGTTGGCGTCAGCTCGAGCCGGTAGCCCCACCCACGTTGAAGGAGATCTCGACACGATCATGGCCGGCCTTCGCTGCGCGGACCCCTCGATCACCGCATGGCCGGCAATCGCCCGAGGCATCGACGCGTTCGTGACGGTTGACGATGAGCACGTGCTCGCGGCGATGGAGATGCTGTCCCGCGCGCCGGACCAGGAACGCGTCGACGCGGGGCCATCGGGCGCCTGCGGCGCTGCGGCGCTCGTCGCGCTGGGCACTGCGCCAGAGCTCGAAGCGGTGCGCGCCGCGTGCCGATTGGATCGTTCCACACGCGCATTGATCGTCGTAACAGAGGGCGCGTGAGATAATCCGCCTATGCTCACGCAGAAGGCGGAGACCTGGGGACGTTCGACGGTACGAACGGCGTGCCCGCTCGATTGTCCGGACTCCTGCACGGTCGACATCACGCTCGAAAAAGGGCGCATCGTCAACATCGACGGCGGCGATCTGAACCCGGTCACCAACAACTACATCTGCGGCAAGGTGCGGCGGTTCGCCGAGCGCGTGTACGGCGAGGATCGCCTCCTGTACCCGGCGGTCCGGAAGGGGGCGAAGGGTCAGGGAACGTTCACGCGCGTGCCGTGGGGTGAAGCGCTCGATCTCATCGCCTCCCGGATGCGGGAGGTCCGCGATCGCTACACGGCCGAAGCGATTCTTCCTTTCTACTACGGCGGGTCGAACGGGCTTCTGACGCAGGACACCAACGACGCGGTGCTGTTTCGCGGGTTTGGCACGTCGCGGCTGGCACGGACGGTGTGTGCCGCACCGACCGGCGCCGCAAACCAGATGCTCTACGGCAAGATGCCCGGCGTCACGTACCAGGATTACATCCACGCCCGGCTGATCATCCTGTGGGGCGTGAACCCCAGTGCCTCTGGCATTCATCTGGTGCCGTATATCAAGGCTGCGCGCGAGGCGGGCGCAAAACTCGTGGTCGTCGACCCGCGGGCCACCAGTCTCGCGCGCCAGGCGGATCTCCACATCGCGCCGAAACCGGGGACCGATCTGCCGATTGCGCTGGCCCTGCACCGGTACCTGTTCGAACGCGGCGCGGGGCACGAGTTCCTGGCGCAACATGCTTCCGGAGCCGAGCAATTGCGCGCGCGCGCGTCGGAATGGACGTTCGAACGCGCGGCGGACGTCTCGAACGTTCCCGCGGCATCGCTCGAAGAGCTCGCCTCGATGTATGCGACGACGACGCCCGCGGTCGTGCGCTGCGGGTGGGGTCTCGAGCGGAACCGCAACGGCGGGAGCGCCGCGGCTGCGGTGCTCGCGTTACCCGCGGTCGGCGGCAAGTTCGGCGTCCGCGGCGGCGGCTATTCGATGAGCAACTCCTCCGCGTGGGGCATCAAGGCCGCCACGTGGCTCGACGAAACGCCGGAACCAGCGACGCGGCTGGTCAACATGAATCATCTCGGGCGCGCGCTGACAGAGTTCGATTCACCGCCGGTGCAGATGCTCTTCGTCTACAACTGCAACCCGCTGGCGACCATGCCCGACCAGAACCGGGTGATCGACGGCTTGAAGCGCGAGGACCTCTTCACGGTGGTCTATGAGCAGGTGGTCACCGACACCGCGCGCTACGCGGACGTGCTCCTGCCAGCGACGACGTTCGTCGAGAACTATGACGTAGCAAAGGGGTACGGGCCGATCTCGCTGCAGCTCGTGCGTCCCGTGATCGAGCCCGTTGGCGAGGCACGGCCCAACGTGGAAGTGTTCTCGGAGATCGCCGAGCGCCTCGGGGTCGGGCGCGCGGAAGAAGAAACCGACACGCTCCTTCGGATCATCGGCAAGCTCCCGCCTCAAATCCGCGGCGATCTGATGGAGCACGGCGCCGCCACGCCTCCGCATGGGGGGGCGCCGGTCCAGTTCGTCGATGTGTTCCCACTGACGCCGGATCGCAGGGTGCACCTGTTTTCAGAAACACTCGACCGCGAAGCACCCGCAGGTCTGTACGGCTATCAGCCGGATCCGGCGACCGAGCAGTTCCCGCTCGCCCTCATTTCACCCGCGAGCGAGAAGAGCGTGTCTTCGACGCTCGGCGAGCTGCGCGAGCGCGCGGCCGTGCTGCAGATGAACCCCGCCGACGCCGACGCGCGCGGCCTGGCGACAGACGATCCGGTCCGCGTCTTCAATCAGCAGGGCGAGGTGCACTGCCCCGTCGCGCTCAACAAGGACATCCGCCCGGGTACGGTCTCCCTGTCGAAGGGACTCTGGCGCAAGAGCACGTACAACGGGCTGACGTCGAACGCGCTCGTCCCGGATACCCTGAGCGACATCGGCGCCGGCGCCTGCTTCAACGACGCCCGGGTGCAGGTGGCGTCCCTCGGCCGGCATTGAGTCCGAGAACGCACACAGAGGCACAGAGAACACAGAGCAACTCTTAGCTGGAGAAAAGCCTCTCCTGAAAAAAGTGCTGTGTGTCTCCGCGCCTCTGTGGCGTGCTCTTCTCAGTAGCTGAAGAAGAAAATCAGGTCGAGGCCGCCGCGTTCGATGCGGCGCTGATTGAGGCGATTGCCGGCGGCGACGGTTTCGGGCGCAGCGGTGGCCTCCAGCCGCAGGAACTTCGCGAGCTGGTACTCGATCATGAACTCGGTGACGTTGCGCTCGCCGAACTGCTGGTGCAGCTTGACGAACATGCGGTCGCCAATCTGATGCCCGAGCGTTACCCCCGCCCCCAGGTCACCAGTCTCCGTCGACGTCGTGATCTCGAAGAGATCGAGGTCCAGCGCGCGGCCGATTGAGTCGCCGAGCGGCGCGGCGATGAAGCCAGTGGCAATGCCTCCTGCGGTTGCGGCAAGGGACGACCGTTCACCCGTGCCCAGCTCGTTGACCGGACGGTTGAAGACGATCAGCGCGAGAATGTCGCTCTCTTCGAGCGGCGGATTGCTGGAGAGGGTCAGCTCGGGGGTTTTCGCGGTGCCGGTCACCTGGACGCGCGCCTCGACACCCGTATTCGGGATGAGTCGCGTCGCGGTGATGTCGATGAACGGATTGAAGTCCGAATCGCCGACGAAGCGGATCTGGCCGCCGCGCGCCAGCTCGAAACGACGGCCCTGGAACTCGTAGGTTCCGCGAACGGTCTCGACCGTCCCGGTCAGCGCGAGCTTCCCCCCTGGCTCCTTCCGCAGATTGACCCTGCCGCCGACGGTCAGGTTGATGTCGCCGAGCGCGGTGCCGGTCGGGCCTCCCGGCCGCAGGTCGTTGCCTCGCAGGACGAGGTTATCGGGGATCTCGAGCTGGACATCCAGCGACAGCGGCGCGAAAAATCCGGTGGGGGCCGGCGTGGCATCGGCCGCCGCGCGCTCGGTGCCCGGCGCCGCGGCCGAGACCTCCGCCTTCTTCAGGGCCGCCCTCGTCGCCTCTTCGGCGCTGCCGCTGGCCTCCACTGTGCGCTCCGCCGAGACGACATCCGGAATGGCGTCGGTGGAATACGGATCGTAGAACAGCTGCATGATGCGCGAGACCTCGAGCCGCGCCGCTTCCAGTCTGACCTTCCCCTCGATCCGGGGCCGTCGCAGCTCGCCAGTGATCTTCACCGAGGCGTCGACGCCAACATCGCCGAGCTCGTTGTCGATCACCTCGAAGTTGTCGGACTCGAGCGCGATGTTCACCGCGCCGACCTGCTTTTCGTGGACGGCGAGCTCGCCGGAGACGCGCAGGGGGCCGCCGTGCGCGTCGACGATCTGGAATTCCTGCAGCCGCACGAGGTCTTCGGTCAGGTTGATCCGCGTGTTCAAGCCGCTGTAGGACACACCCCCGAGCGGGATGCCGAATGCGCCGTTGCGAATGTCGATGTAGCCGACAACGTGTGGATCGTCACCCGAGCCGGTCACGCGGATGTCAGCCTGCACCGTCCCGGTGACGTCGGCCACGAAATCTGTGAAGCCCTGCACGAGCCCGAGATTCATCGCGGTCGATGTGATGTGCAGGTCCACGGCTTCGTCGGCGGTCGCCTCGGTGTGTCCGCCGGTCCCTCGACGGAACAGCGACAGGGGGACGCTGCCCTTGGCCGTGATCCGCTCAGTGGCCGACTGGTTCAGCGTGGCGTCGACCTGCATGCGGCGCCCCGTGTAATCGAGGTCGGCGATGAGCGACTCGTACTTGTAGGTCTGGAACGCGCCGTTCCGGATCTCGATCCGTCCATCGATCGCGGGGTTGGCAACGGTGCCCGTGACCTTGGCATCCGCGGTCAGCCGTCCGGCGAACCCGCGGTTCTGCAGCAACAACGTTTCGAGCTGCTGCAGGTCCACATTTCGCGCCTTGACGTCGAGCGCGCCGGTGGGCGCATCCCCCTTGAGTGCGATCGTGCCGCTGACGTCGAGCGACTGGTCCGTGCTGACAAGCCGGACGTTCTTGAGCTCCACACGCTCCTGCCCGTACTTGATCGTCGCCTCGCTGCCCGGCGCCATGCGCCACTCGATCCCCTGCGTTCGCACGGCAAGCGTGGGAAGGTGCAGCTCCTGGTGATCCGCATGCAGGATCAACTGCCCCGTGGCATCGAGTTCCCGCGTCTTCTCCTTGATGTTCGTGGTGAAATCGAGGCGCTGGTCCACGTAGGTGGTCTTCGCCGTCAACTCGCTGATCTCGAGGCCGCCGATCTGGACGAAGGTGCCTTTCGTCGTCGCTTCGACACGCGCGCGCGCGAGCTGGAGGTCCGGAATGGTCGCGGTATACGTGCTATCGAGATCGAGAGCCTTGCCATTCTTGTACGCGAGGTTGCTCCCGTCGAGGGTGCCCGTCGTCGTCAGTGCCGCCCTGTTGCCCGTGATCGAGCCGTCGAGGATGGCGCTGCCGCCCACTTCCTGCTGCCCGGCGAGTCGCGCGAGCTCGGCGAGATTGATCGCCTCGACGTGATACTTCAAGTTGGACGTCGTCGTCGAATTCAGCGCGACCCGACCCGACGCAGTTGCCCTCACGTCGGGCCCCGTCAAGGTGAACTGCTTGACGTCCGCTATCTCGTTCGCGTAGCTGCCGTCGACGGCCGCCGTCTCGATCTGCAGACCGCCGACTGTCGACCGCGTCAACGTCACTTGGCCATTCGCGGAGACCGCATCCGGGGTCAAGGTCTCTCCCATCTTCGCGACGGTGAAGCTGACGTTGACCGTGCCCGTCACGTCCCCTTTGAGCTCGGGGCGCGAGAACACGCGTGCGGGATCGAAATGCTCGAACGGGCCGTTGGCCGTGCCGGAGAGGGTGCCGTTCGCGATGCGCGTCTCGTACTCCATTGACGGCAGCCGGCCGCCCATGAGTTCGGCGTCCCGGAGTGTGCCTCTCGCGTCCAGCGTCAGACCGTCGAATGCTGAGACGCGCTCCTGACCCAGGTTCGCGATGGTGATGGCGGCGGTCACCGTTCCGGTGACGTTCCCCTTGAACCCTGGACGCTCGAACACGCGCGCGGGATCGAACCCCTCCATCTGGCCGTTCACTTTCGCCGATAGCGTACCGTTCGCGATGTGCGCCTCGTACCCGAAGTCGGGAAGACGGCCGCCGAGGATCTCCGAGTCCTTCAGCCTCCCTGAGGCATCCAAAGTCATCGTCGCGATCGTCGAATCCTCGGGACGCCGCGACGCCGGACCGCGGGGTATGTGCCCCTTCACGTCGAACGTCCCATTGAGACGGCTGGCATACTCGGGCTTCGCGAAGGCCGTCAGAACGAATGCCCGGCCGATGCGTTCGATGTCGAGATTTGCCACGGTACCGCGTGCGGTGTAGCTGACCGATGCGGGTTGAACGCCGAAATCCACGACGGTGCCGCTGCCGAGCGTGGTGCCTTCCACCGTGGACTCGTTCAACGCCACGTTGCCCGAGACATTGCTGCCCTGGCCGCGAAGGTGATACTGGGACAGCGACAGGTTCGTCGTCACGTCCGGCGCGGCGATCGACGGAGGCAGGTTGCGCAGATTCACTCCGCTCGCCGTGCCGCGCAGATCGTACGAGGCGGGGCTGCGGCCCGACGGGACCACGACGAAACCCCGCGCCGTGGCCGTGCCTCCATACGCCACGCCGCGGCCGGTCAGATCGATGCGGCGCCCGTCCAGCGTGCCCGTGACCTGCACATTCCTTGCGTCGTAGCCCATCGCCACGACCCGGGGCCCGGTAAACGCAAACGTGCCGCGCCATCGCTCGTTCAACGGCGCGCCGGCAGGCGTGTCCGGAAACTCCACGTCTACGCGGGCATGCCCGGTGATATCGCTTCGCTGCGCCGGGTTCCGCAAGATCGGAGCGAGATTCAGACGGTTGAGGTCGGCCTCACCCTCGATGCCGAAAACAGGACCCTTGAAATCGCCGGTCACCTGCCCCTTGACGTTGCCGGCTTCCGACCGGACATCCAGGTCGAGCGCCATCCGGTCGAGCGGCCCGTTTGCCTTGACGTTCATATCCGGATGCAGGGGGTACCCGGCCAATGCCGGAACCACCCGCCCTATCTCAGGTAACGACACCTTCCCCGTCGTCGTCACCTTGATAACCGGCGTGTCCAGGTACTGTTCGATGACCCCGTCGAAGCTGACGGCGCTTTCCGACGTATTGAGGGCCAGCTTTTCGAAGTAGATGTTGTCGTCGCGGACTGCAATTTTTCCGCTCGCGTCGCCGAGCGTAAATTCCGGCGACGTGCCGGTGAAGCTGAAATGCTTCAGATCGATCGAGAACCGAACCGGTTCGTACTCGAATCCAGCTGTGATGTCGACGTTCCGAAGCTGCCTGGGAAACGTGACGCCCGTCGTCCCCACGGCATCGTGAATCGACACGTCGGCGTCGGTGATCTCGATCAGCGGTAGCGAGACCGTCCGTCCGGGCCCTTCGCGGTCTGCTTCCTTCTGTTGCCTTCGGACGAGACGTCTGAGGTTCCACCCGTCGCCGTCCTTCTCGATCTTCAGCTGCGCCTGGTGCAGCTTGATCTGATCGAGCACGAGGCCGCTTGAAATGAAGGTCAGGGCGTTGTAATCGACCGCGAGCGCCTTCACCGCAATCACGCGCTCGCCGGACACGTCCACGGCCACGTCGCTCAGCTGAACGCCGTAAAACAGGTTCCCGCCCAGCCGTCCTATTGACAGCTCTCCGTTGAGATACTGCTTCGATTCGCGGACGATGTAGCGCCGCAGCCAGTCCTTGAACCACGGCGTCTGCGAGACGATCAGCGAAACCGCCACCACGCCCACGAAGAGTGTGCCAACGACCGCGATCGCCTGGAGAAGACGCCTGAGAGCTCTCATCTGCGTAATTCGTCGTCCGTTACTGAGCGTTCATCCGTGTGCACCGTATCGCCGTGTTGCCCTGTGGCCCGTGTTGCACCGTGGCCCTAGAAGGCCTGGCCGATGCTGAAATGGAAGCGGTATCGCCGCGGCTCCGGTTGTCCGTTCACCACCAGCCCGGGGATTTGTTTGAGCTGGTATCCGAAGTCGACGCGGATGGGCCCGATGGGCGTCTGGTAGCGCAGGCCCGGACCGACGTTATACCGCCAACCCGTGTCGTTGCGCACTTCACTGCTCCGGTCCGCCCAGACGATGCCGCCATCGAGGAAGGCGACGCCGGAGAGCTGGCCCCAGATGGGCGCGCGGAATTCGGCTGAGAAATTCGAGAACTTGGTCCCGCCGATCGGAAGCCCCTCGTCGGTGAGCGGCGCCACTTCGAAACGCCCCCATCCCCGAAGGTTCGTCGCACCGCCGAGAAAATACCGTTTGAAGAATGGAACGCGCTCGTCGGGAGACCCCGAGGCCTCGATCGTGCCGCCGCGCACCTGGACGGCGACGACCGCGATGTTGCCGAGCTTCTGGTAGATGCGCCCTTCACCGGTCGCTTCGCGATAACTGTAGGTCCCGCCCAGAAAGCCGCCCGCCTGTTCCAGGTGCACGGTCGCCAGATACCCGCGCTTGGCGTCGAGCAGGTTGTCAGTGGTGTTGCGGCTGGCGTCGATGCTCAGGGCCGATCGCTGTCCGGAGTGCCTTCCCGTGCGCGGGTCGAGGCCCAGGGAGATCAACTCGTCGCGGAAGGTCAAGTCCGCGAGGGCTTCCGGGGAGATTCTGGAGTCGTCATGCTCGTTGGCGTAGGTGAACGCCAGAGCCATCTTCGGCCGGCGGCCGAGTACCGGGCCACCGCCGCGCGCGAACTCCCGCGTCAGGGTCACGCGGCCGCCGGTCGTGTCGAGGGTGAATGCCGGTTCCTCCGCGTGCCACGCCTGGCCGTTCACGCCCAGCGACCAGTGCGGGCTGAAGACGTATGGCTCGCGATAACTGAGTCGGACGCCGCGATCGAGGCCGGAGTATCGCGCGAAGACACCGACGGTCTGTGCGCCGCCGAACGCGTTGACGTGACGCCAGTCGATCTGGGCGCGCGCTTTCTCTTCAGTGCCGTAGCCCACGCCGAACGTGATCTTCCGATGCTTGCTCTTGGTGACGGTGATGCGTGTCGGGACGATCTCCGGTTTCGCCTCGACGCCCACCGGTTCGATGTTGGCAAACTGGAACAGCTCGAGCCGGTACAGGTTGCGCTGGCTTTCCTGCAGCTGGCTCTGACGAAACAGGTCGGCGGGCTTGTAGGTGAGCTGCCGCCGGATCACCCTCTCACTGACCGCCGTATTTCCCGAGATCTCGATCTCGCCGTGGTGCGCGATCGGCCCCGGATCGGCGCGCAGCGTGATGACGCGCTGGCGCTCGCCGGTGCCGGGATCCTCGGCCAGCCGTACCGAGGCGTAGGGATGGCCGTGATCGCGGAGCTCGTCGAGCGCCGCCTCGCGGCTTGCATGCAGCAGCGCGCGGTCGAGCGGCTGCCCGACGCGGAGGGGCAACGTCCGGTCGAGTGCCTGCCGATGGTTCTCCGGCAGCGCCTCAAAGCCCTCGAACGCCATGCGCTCGACCACGACCGGTTCCCCTTCCGAGATGTTGACGGTGAGATCGACCGACGTCTGGTCCGAGCTCAATTGCGCGTCGAACGATGTGATGCGCGCCTCCGGATAGCCGCGGTCGGTATAAAAGGCAACGAGCCGCTTGAGATCCGCCTCGAATTGCTCGCGCGAGAAATAGCGCCTGGTGCCCCAGGGAAGCTTGGAGCTGGCCGCCGTCGCGAGCACGCTCTTGAGCTGGGCGCTGGTGACCGCCTGGTTGCCCTTGAAGCGGAAGCTTTTGACTTTGATCCCTGCGTCGTCTTTGCACGCAACAACACCCGCCAGAAGCAGCGTCACCAGAATGCAACGGAAAAGTAAACGAGCCATGGTGCCGGTCAGCAGTACTCACAAGCTATGCCAATGCGGGGTACGGAATGGAGGTGCGGATCAGAGACGAGGGGATCAGAGAGGAGTGTGCGGATCAGAGATGAGGGTGCGGACGACTCCGTCAGGAGCCGTCCGCCCGTCCATTAACTTTCTCGTGTGATCTCGGGTTTTCCGGCGGAGACCGACAGCATGATCCCGAGGCCAAAGGCAATCACCAATCCGATGATGACCCACACCGGTGAGATCTGCCGCAGCACGCCGCCGTACCACAGCGCGGCGACCGCGCCGAGCACGAGCAGGAAGTAGCCGACCAGGTAGATATTCACAAAACGCATGTTCTGGGTCCCCCGAGTGCAAGTGCTGAGTGCTGCGTGCTCAGTGCACATAGCACCAAGCCCTGAGCACTCAGCACTTCCTTGGTTACCGCTGAATCCGGACCACGA
>JACDCA010000509.1 GCA_013694635.1 Acidobacteriota bacterium
GTACACGTCGAAGGACGCTCTCGCCCAGGAGGCGATTCACGTCGAGCAGTGCCTCCTCAGGGAGGCAGTTGGACTCCAGGATCAGGTCTCTGCCGCGTTCGGTGGGTTCAATCACGTCACCATCCGCCCGGACGGTGCATTCCAGGTGAACCCGGTTGTCATCCCCCACGGACGCGTGGACGACCTCCAGGGCCACCTGCTGCTGCTGTTCACCGGTATTACGCGAACCGCCGCCGAGGTAGCGCAGACGATGCTCGACAATGTCGGCAACCGTGAAGCGGAACTGCGCGCCCTGCAGCAGATGGTGGATCGGGCCATCGAGATCCTGACGTCCGCGACGACCGATCTCAAGGAGTTCGGGCATCTCCTGCACGAATCCTGGATTCTCAAGCGAGAGTTATCGCCCCGCGTGTCGAACAGCACGATCGACGGCCTCTACGAGAGGGCACGACGCGCGGGCGCCGTCGGCGGCAAGCTGCTGGGCGCGGGGGGCGGCGGATTCATGCTGCTGTTCGTTCCACCCGGCGACCGCGCGAATGTGGCCGCGGCGCTTGGCGACATGATCCGTGTGCCGTTCAAGTTCGACGCCTCCGGTTCGCGCGTCGTGCTGTACCAGCCGGACGGGTGGTGAGGTGAAGCCTCGGTACCAATACTCAGGTGACGGTCCACGTGGATTCGCGCCGCGCGCAAGCGGCCACACCGCGGACGCACTGATCGGCCTCTATAGATCGATGCTGCGCATCCGTCGGGTTGAAGAGGAGATCGAGCGCCGCTACAACCAGGACCAGATGAAAACACCGATTCACCTGGTTATCGGACAGGAAGCGACGGCCGTTGGCTGTTGTGCGGCGCTTCGTGAGAGCGACCTGCTCTACTGCAGCCATCGCACCCACGGCGTTTACCTCGCCAAGGGAGGTGATCTCCGGGCGATGCTGTGCGAAATGCATTGCCGGGTGAACGGCTGCGCCGGATCACGCGGCGGGTCGATGCACCTCATCGACAAGCGGGTGGGGATGGCAGGCACGTCGGCCATCGTCGGTGGTGCGGTCCCGATCGCGGTAGGGGCAGCACTGGCGGCTGCGATGAAGGCAGAAGGTCGGGTCGTCGCGGTATTTCTTGGCGATGCTACGGTTGAAGAGGGGGTCACCTCCGAGAGCCTGAATTTCGCCGCCCTGAAGCGGCTCCCCGTCATTTTTTTCTGCGAGAACAACTTCTATTCCGTCCAGTCGCCCCTCTCCACGCGGCAGCCGGCGCGCGTCATACACGAGTGGGCCGCCACCTACGGGATCGCGGCCGTCGCGGTCGACGGTGTGAATGTGCTGGCGGTGCAGAGCGCAACCGCCGATGCCGTGGAGCGGGCACGGACCGGGGGAGGGCCGACCTTCATCGAGGCGCCGGTCTATCGGTTTCGCGCGCACGGAGGAGCCGGCGATGACAGCCACACCGGGTATCGTGACGTCGCCGAGCGTGAAGCATGGGAGCAGGTGTGTCCGATCCGGCTGTTCGATGAGTATCTGCAGGACACCGGCATCCTGAACGCGTCGGCAGTCGAAGCCATGGAACAGGGCATTGCGGCAGAGATTGACGATGCGTTCGCATTCGCACTCGCCAGCCCCGACCCGACTGAAGAGGATCTATACCGGCACGTCTATGCGCCGGATCCGACACGCTGATGCCCTGGGATGAAGGCCTCGTCAATTCGCTCGTTTACGATCGACCGGACCCGCGCGAAGGACGGGTGATCAGCTATGTCCAGGCGATCAACGAGGCCCTGGCACTGGCACTCGAACACGAGCCGGACGTGTTCGTCCTGGGGCAGGGAGTCGATGATCCCTCGGCCATGTTTGGGACGACGAAAGGGCTCCAGACGCGGTTTGGACCGGCGCGCGTGTTCGACACGCCACTCTCTGAAGAGGGGATGATGGGGGTCTCGACCGGTGCCGCCATGAACGGCATGCGGCCGGTGTTCATGCACAATCGTCCCGACTTCGTGCTCCTCGCGTTCAATCAGCTCGTTACCCACGCGGCCAAGTTCCATTTCATGGACAACGGAGAGACGACTGTGCCGATGGTCGTCTGGGCCGCCATTGGTCGCGGATGGGGCTCGGGCGCACAGCACTCGCAGGCGATTCAGGGCATGCTGCTCGGCGTTCCGGGCTTGAAGATCGTGATGCCGAGCACGCCGTACGACGCGAAGGGCCTCCTGCTGTCGGCGATTCTCGACGACAATCCGGTGTGCGTCTTCGAGCACCGGTGGCTGATGAGAAAGGACGGCGTGGTGCCGGAAGGCATCTATAGGGTGCCGATCGGGAAAGGCATCTGCCGGCGCGAGGGGCGCGACATCACGATTGTCGGCGCCTCGCACGCCATCGAACTCGGCCTGCAGGCGGCGAAGCTGCTCGCTGATGAGGGCATCGACGCCGAAGTGATCGACCTGCGGACGGTCAAGCCGATGGACGAGGAGATCGTTCTTGCCTCGCTGCGAAAGACCGGACGCATCGTCGCGGTCGACACCGCCTGGAAGAAAGGTGGCGTATGTGCCGAGATCGGCTGCCTAGCCGCAGAGAAGGGCTACGCGTCCCTGAAGGCGCCGGTCGCCCGCGTCGGGCTGCCGGACATTCCAACGCCCGCCGGTTATACGCTCGAACAGTTTTACTATCCGGGGGCCGACCAGATTGCAGAGGCGGCACGGCGTCTGGTGAGACCTGACCATGTCATCTGACGCCTTCTATGATCTCGCTAGCAGCAGCTGGGACGACGAGGAGCGTCTTGTCGTTCAGCGCGTCTTCGCCGAAGGACGCCTGACCATGGGCGAGTACGTCCGGCGGTTCGAGGAGGCGTTTGCTGCGAAGTTAGGAATGAAGCACGCCGTCATGACGAATTCGGGATCGTCGGCGAACCTGGTGGGCATCGCGGCACTCTTTCACCGGCGCGCACGACCGTTGCGCCGTGGCGACGAAGTCATCGTCCCCGCCGTCTCCTGGGCCACCACCTACCATCCGCTGCAGCAGTACGGGCTGAAACTGCGCTTCGTCGACGTCGAGCTGGAGACGCTCAATATGGACGTCTCGAGGCTCGAGGCCGCTCTCACGCCCAGAACGCGGATGGTAGTGGCCGTCAGCATCCTCGGGAACCCGGCGGCCCTCGACGTGATGCGAGCATTCTGCGACGCTCACGACCTGATCCTGTTCGAAGACAACTGCGAATCGATGGGATCGAGCCTCGACGGACGGTTCTGCGGCACCTTCGGCGACGTCAACACCTTCAGCACGTTCTACTCCCATCAGATCTCGACGATGGAGGGGGGCGTGCTGCTGACCAACGATACCGAGATCGACCATCTGGCCCGCGCCATCCGGAACCATGGCTGGACACGGGACGTCCCGCCCGGCACGATCTACGAGCGGACCGCGGACGGCTTCACCGAGGCCTATCGATTCATCGTGCCTGGCTACAACGTG
>JACDCA010000526.1 GCA_013694635.1 Acidobacteriota bacterium
TAACGGATATTGTCAATATCTGACATAAGCGGATCTGACATAAGCGGACACGCGCATGACGGCTGCGCTGTCCCTGAGATTGTCCCTGTGAGCTGCCAAAACAGGCCCTCCAGAGCCCATAGCAGCCAAGTCGCCCGATTCCTGACGTTCTTGAAGTAGCTGAATTTGCTAGGAAAAACGATGGAGGTCGAGAGGCCGAAGTCCGTTTTAGCAAACCGCCGCCTTCGGCCACTCGGCCACCTCACCGTATGGGAAAACCTTAGGAATTCTGAGAGTTTCGCTGGGCGCGAGCAGCGGCAGACGACGTACTGTGCCCGAAACTGTGCCCGAAACTGTGCCCAAGCCGGCGCGACGCCTCCCGAAGATCTCCGTCGCTCACGACATTATGTCGATCGAAGACGCTGCGCGTCTTGTGTCCGCTGAGTTTCATTGCCACCCGCTCCGGAATCCCGGCCCGGACCATGTTGCGGATGGCGGTCCGGCGGAACTGCCGTGAGCTACGCGTCATTGCGCTCACCGTTTCCGCATTCCGCAGCGAGCATGGAAAAGAAGCGCTCCATGAGACGTACGGCCGCCGCATGGATCAGCCGCGAGCCTACTGCGGCAATGGCACCCGCGACGTCGCCGGTTGCCGTGCACGAGATGCTGGTGTTGCCGCCCACATCTGACAGCGTCAAACGCGCTTCCCCTCTGACGTGGCCGCCGGGGCCCTTCCCGTCGACAGCCAGTGTAAACGACTCAGGGGGATGTACATCGCGGACGCGCGCACGTCCGGTGTACCGGCCCCGGATGGCGCCCAGGCCCAGCCGCAGTTGCGCGTTGTAGACGCCGGGTTCTGTTTCGGTGAGCTCGTCGCACCCTTCGATGCATCGGCGCAGGACGTCTGCATTCTGAAGGGCAGCGTAGACCGAATCTCGCGGGGCCGGGACGACATACGTGCCCGAAAGTTCGACCATAGATCAGGCATGCGCGATGGCGCGCTCGATCGCACGGCGCACGTTCACCCGCGCAAGATGCGCGCGGTATTCCTGGGACCCATGGATATCGCTCAGCATCTGCACGCCCGCCGCCGCCGACCTCGCCGCGTCGGCAATCCGCTCCGGCGTAAGCGGTCCGCTCTCCAGCGCGCGTTCGACATCGCGCGCGCGGAATGGAATCGCACTGACACCAGTAATCGCGACGGATACGCGGTTCGCGGTCCGGTTGGCGACCGCCGCGACGCCACACAACGCGAATCCACTCGCTTTCTGTTCGGTCTTCACATAGGCCACGGCGGATCCCGACGGCCGGACACGAATTGCGCGCAGCACCTCGCCAGGTCGAAGCGCCGTCTGCATGATGTCCTTGAAGAATTCCGTCGCCGGAATCCGCCGCGAGCCGGTCGCTGCAGCGACGTCCAGCTCCGCGTCGAGCGCCAGCACGACGGGCGGCCAGTCCGCCGCGGGATCGGCATGCGCGAGACTCCCGCCAATCGTGCCCCTGTTACGGACCTGCATGTCGCCAATCTGAGGCGCCGTTTTCGCGAAGAGAGGACACTTCGCGGCCAGGATGGGCGACGCGGCAAGCTCGGCATGTGTTGTCATCGCGCCGATGACAATGCTGCCATCCTCTTCAACGATGCCGCGCAGTTCCGGCACGCGCGAGAGATCGACGAGCACAGGCGGCTCGGCCAGCCGGAGCTTCATCGCCGGCACCAGGCTGTGCCCTCCCGCCAGCGCACGCGCGTCGTCACCATGACGCGCCAGCAGCGCCAGCGCATCGGCGAGCGACGAGGGGCGGTGATAATCGAAGGCAGCGGCAATCATGCGGCACCTCGGCTCAAACGTTGCCTACTTGGAGCGCACCGTCTCCGACGTCGGCGGCCGTATAGCGCGGCGCCGAGCGGTCCGCCTCGGGAATCCTGTCGCCGCCACGATCGTCGGCGCCCGATTGAATTGCGCGCCAGATTTTTTCCGGGGTGAGCGGCAGGTCGAGATGCCGCACCCCGAGCGGATATAACGCGTCCATCACGGCGTTGGCGATCGTGGGCGTAGCGCCAATGGTGCCTGCTTCGCCGACGCCCTTGATCCCCATCGGATTCGAGGGCGAAGGTGTCACCGTGCTGCCTATCTCGTACGGCGGAATGTCGTGCGCGCGCGGCAACGCGTAGTCCATCAGCTCGCCGGTCACGAGCTGCCCCTGCTCGTCGTACACGGTGCGCTCGAAGAGCACCTGGCCGATCGAATGCGCGATCCCTCCCTGCACCTGTCCTTCAACGAGCAGCGGGTTGATCTGCGGCCCGCAGTCGTCGACCGCGACGTACTTCACGATGCGCGCCTCGCCGGTCTCGCGATCGATCTCGACTGCCGCGATGTGCGTGCCGAACGGGAACGTGAAGTTCTCCGGCTCGAAAAATGACGACGCTTCCAGGCCCGGCTCAAAGCGCGGCGGAATGTTTTTCGCCACGTAGGCCGCCGGCGCGAGGTCGCCCCAGCCGACCGACTTGCCCTTCGCGCTGAAGCGTCCGCCTTCGAACGTCAGATCGTCGGGCTTCACGTCGAGCATATGCGCCGCAAGCGTGCGCGTCTTTGCCAGGATCTTGTCGATGCACATCACGATGGCGGTGCCGCCCAGGACGGTGGCACGACTGCCGTAGGTATCGCGGCCGTAATGCGCCACGTTGGTGTCACCGTGAAGTACGACGACGTCCTCGATCGGCATACCGAGGCGGTCGGCTGCAATCTGCGCGAAGCTGGTCTCCTGCCCCTGCCCGTGCGGCGTCGATCCCGTGATGACCGTCGCTTTGCCCGAAAACTCGACGCGAACGCAACCCCATTCCCATCCGCCGGCCGACATCGCTTTCGACGGACCGAGCGCGCAGATCTCCACGTAGGGCGACACGCCGACGCCGAAGAGCTTCCCTTCCTGGCGCGCGCGGGCCCGTCTGTCGAGCAAATCGTTCCAGCGCGCGATCCGGAGCGCCTTCGTCAGCGCCGCCTCGTAGTTGCCGCTGTCGTACGTCAGGCCGCATGCGGTCGCAAACGGGAACTCGGAGGGCTTCGGCGAATTCAGCCGCCGGACCTGGACCGGATCCATCTTCAGCTCGTTCGCGACGATGTCCACCATGCGCTCAATCAAGTACGTCGCTTCCGGCCGCCCGGCGCCGCGGTACGCGTCCGTCGACATCTTGTTCGTGTAGACGCCGATGACGTCCATCTTCATCGCCTTGAACTTGTAGCATCCGGTCAGCATCAGGCCCGTCAGCGTCGGCACCGCCGGCGTGAGAAGC
>JACDCA010000549.1 GCA_013694635.1 Acidobacteriota bacterium
GGCCAGTTCGAACCCGCCGATGTACAGCTCGAAGCGTTCCACGGTGTCCGGGTCGTCGGGCTTCTGTTTCGACAGCGGCGACACTTCGGTCGGAAAGTCGTAGACGAACGTCGGCTGGAACAGGTCGCCTTCGTGGAGCCGCTCGAAGATTTCGGTCGCGATCTTGCCGGCGCCCCACGAATCGTGAATGGTCAATCCGAGCTTCTTCGCGAGTGCAGCGGCGGTCTCGGCGTTGCGCAGATCCGCGGCGGTCACTTCAATTCCGAGACGTTGGGATGCCTTTTCTCTCGCTCCTTCGCGCAGCGATCTGCGGCGGTAGGGAGGCGCGAGCGAGATCTTATGCTCGCCGAAGGTGACCTGGTCGGTGCCGATCGCTTCGTGCGCAACGAACGAGAGCAGTTCCTCCGTCATGCCCATCAGCTCCTGGTAGTCGCTGTAGGCCTGGTAGAACTCGAGCATCGTGAACTCAGGATTGTGCTGGGTCGAAATGCCTTCATTCCTGAAGTTACGGTTGATCTCGTACACCCGTTCGATGCCACCCACCGTGAGCCGCTTGAGATAGAGCTCCGGGGCGACACGGAGGAAGAGCTGGATATCGAGCGCGTTGTGATGCGTGATGAAGGGGCGCGCGAGGGCGCCGCCGGCAATCGGCTGCATCATCGGCGTCTCGACCTCGAGGTAACCACGCGCGTTCAGGAACGTGCGGATCGCCGCCAGCGTCCGGCTGCGGACCTCGAACACTCGGCGCGAATCGGGATTCACGATCAGGTCGAGGTACCGCTGCCGATACCGCGTCTCGATGTCCGAAAGGCCATGCCATTTCTCCGGCAGCGGGACGAAACACTTCGCCAGGAACTCGAGGCTGGATGCGTGAATCGTCAGCTCGTTGGTGCGCGTCCGGAACAAACGTCCTTCTACGCCGATGAAATCCCCGAAATCGAGCAGCTTGTAGATGTTGAAGTCGCGCTCCGGCAGCGCGTCCTGGCGGATGTAGACCTGGATCTTCGCGCGGCCATCCGTGATGACGAGAAAGTTCGCCTTCCCGAACGCCCGGATGGCGAGAATCCGGCCGGCCGTGCGAGTGGTGCGCTGCGCCGCGTCGAGATCCGCCCCCGCCTTCGACCCGTGCTCGAGGACGAGCGCCTGGACCGTATCCGTCCGCTCGAAGCTGCGCGGATACGGATCGACGCCGTGGCGTTGAAGCTCCTCGAAATTCTCCCGCCGCTGGCGGAGCTGGTCGTTTTCGCGCTCGTCGTCGGTCATGCGGAGGCTGCACTCACTTCAACGTCCTTCACTATCTCTTTACAGCAGGACAGGAGATCAGAAGCCTTGATGTTCTGTGCTCAAAAAAGTGCTCCTGGTCTCCTGAACCCCTGTAGGAGTCTCTTGATCTCCCGGTCACGATCGTCGCAATTCTTTCCGAATGGCGTCGAGGATGCCGTTGACGAACGCCACCGCTTCCTCGCCGCTGTAACTGCGCGCCAGCTCGAGCGCTTCGTTGATGATCACCTTCGATGGAGTTTCCGGCTCGGCCAGCATCTCGTAGACGCCCAGCCGCAGGACGAGCCGGTCGATGACGGCCATGCGCTCCACCCGCCAGTTCTGCGCGTGCGCGCCGAGCATCGCATCGATCTCCTCCCGGCGCCCCTCGACGCCGCGGACGAGGCCGTTGGCGAATTCACGCAGCGGCTCGTCGAGCGGCGGCTCGTCGTCGCGCGCTGGCCAATAGGTGGCGATCGACTCGAACGCGCCTGACTTCCCCACTTCCCCCTGGTAGAGCATCTGCAGCGCCGCCTCGCGTGCGCGGCGGCGCCCCTGCGGGTCCCCTCCGCTCACGCGTCACCTGCGCCGGCCGTGAACCCGAACGGTCGCGAGGACCCTTTCGCCGCCGGACGTCCAAGCCGCCGGAACAGGGCCGCCATCTCGAGGGCGGCGGCGGCTGCCTCCCGCCCCTTGTTCCCTGGGTCATTCCCGGCGCGGGCACGCGCCTGGTCTTCCGTGTCGGTCGTCAGCACGCCAAACGCCATCGGGACGCCGGTATCCCCGGCTGCGGCCATCACGCCCTGTGCTGCCGACGATGCGACGTACTCGAAATGCGGAGTCTCGCCGCGGATCACGCAGCCGAGGCAGACGATGGCGTCGAAGCGCCCGGTCTTGGCCGCGCACCGCGCGGCCTGCGGCAGCTCGAACGCTCCGGGCACCGAAAACTCCTCGAGGTCCGTGGCCGCGACCCCCGCCTCCCCGAGTGCCGCGCGTGCCGCATCGCGCAGGGAATCGGTGATCGGTGCGTTGAATCGAGAAACGATGATCGCGATCCGGAACGTGGCGCCGGCCGGCAGCGGCGGCGGCGTGCCGGTGGGTGGCCGCACGCTACTTTCCCTTGAATTCCGGTTTGCGCTTTTCGAGAAAGGCCCGGGTGCCCTCGCGCATGTCTTCGGTCGTCGACACCAGGCCGAAGAGCGTCGCCTCGAAGATCTGCGCGTCCGGGAACGGCATTTCCAGCCCTCTGTTCACCGCGTCGATGATGTACGTGACCGCCACCGGCGCCTTCGCCGCGAGCGTGGCCGCCAGCTTCATGGTCTCGGGCATCAACTCCGCCGCGGGCACCACACGGTTGACGAGACCGATGCGATGCGCTTCCTGCGCGGAAATGTGATCCCCGGTCAGCAGCAACTCGAGCGCCCGCCCGCGCCCGACGAGCCGGGCGAGGCGCTGGGTGCCCGCGTAGCCCGGGATGATGCCCAGGTTGATCTCCGGCTGCCCCAGTTTTGCGGTGTCGGCGGCGATCCGGATCGTGCACGCCATCGCCAGCTCGCAGCCGCCGCCAAGGGCAAAGCCGTTGATTGCGGCGATCACGGGCCTCCCCATGTGCTCGATCAGATCGAGGATGTGCTGGCCCGAGAGCGCGTGCTGGCGGCCGCCGACCGGCGTCTGCACGGAGAGCTCGTTGATGTCCGCGCCAGCAATGAACGCTTTCTCTCCCGCGCCCGTCACGACCACGCAGCGGACCCCGTCGTCGCGCCTGAGCGCGAGAATCGTGCGGCGAAGCTCCTCGAGCGTCTGCCCATTGAGCGCGTTCAACACCTTCGGACGGTTGATCGTGATGGTGGCGATGCCGCCGGCGGTTTCGAGCAGGATGTTTTCGAGAGAGTCGGTCATATCGGCAGGGGATACATGAGCCACCCGAGCACCAGGGCCGAGGTGATGAAGCCAAGAAACATTATGGCGCCGAGCCGCAACTGCGCGCGCGGATCGTCGCGCATCAGCACGGCAAAGACGAGTGAGACGAAAAAGGCGAACACGGCCAACAGCAGAAAGTGATCCGTCACTTGCGGCCCATGGAGATGTCGAACGCGTCGAGCACGATCAGGGCATTCAGCATGCCGGCGACGATCAGAAAGGTGTTGCCGTATTCCCACGTCACGGCCGTCACCGTACCCTTGCCGGCATCCAGCATCCGCGCGAAGATCCACGGCAGGCCTGCCCCGAACTGCGCCAGCGCGGCAAGCCCCGCGAGCGGTTCCGCGAACTGGAACGGAAAGATCGTCCCCTCCAGCATCAGCCCGATGAGAAACATCAGGGGTATCGCGCAGAGAAAAATGACGCCCTTCTGCACCCGTCCCAACCACAGATGGCCCGCGCCCGGCACCAGCCACGCCACGACGCACAGCAGGACGAGCGCGCCGGGTTCCGCTGCGACACGCGCGCGTTCAGTTGTCCGCGTTTTTGGGGGCATCCAACCGGGAATCATAGCGCAGCATCCGCACGAACAGCCATCCCGCGACGGCTCCGAGCGGCAGCGCGGCAATGGCGCGCGCGACATTCGAGAACGCCATCACCCCGGCGATCTCGAGACCGAACGTGATCATTGTCGGGAGGGCTGCAGCTATCAATGCGGGAGCAGACCAGCGTCGAGGGGGCGATCCCGCCCTGTCCGCACGCTTCCGCCACGCGAGAAGGGTTCCAGCAACCGCGGACAGATACAGCCCGGAGCATCGCGCACAGACCGGCATCCGAAAGCCCGCGATCGAGAACGACCGCTCAGGACGCTGATGGCAGATGCGTGAAGACGCGACGTAAAGCACCGACGCCGCCGGCGCGGCCGCCGAGTGCAGCGCAACCGGCGCGGCGACGATCAAGACCGCCCACACGATCGCGGTTGCGGTCAGTCCGGCCGCGAGCAGACGATTCACGCGTAATAGCTTAGCGGGCTGATCGGGGATCGGGGCTCAGCCCGCCGGCCGGCGGCACGACGGCGACGGTCGCTCGGGTGATCTCTGCCGTATAACCGGAACGCGTGCGGAGCTTGAACGCCGGGTTGGAGATGATGCGGTCGTGCAAGTTGCGTTCCTAACTGACGCCAGTCAACAACGGATCGAAATGCGCCTCGTATCGCTGCCTGAACTCCGCCCACGTGTAGGCGTGGCTCTGTCCACCCAGATGTTCCAGCGCGTACGTGGCGGCCACGCTCCCCAATCGGGCACAGACGACGTAGGGCGCGTTCTGACTCATGCCCTTCATGAAGCCGGCTCGGAAGGCGTCACCGACACCGGTGGGATCGATGATGTGGGTGGGTGGAACAGCCGGCACATCCGTCCGCCCACTACGCTCGACGATCGTGCAGCCGTTCTCGCCCCGGGTGATGACAAGCGCGCCCGCCTGTTCGAGCACCGAGGCTTCGTCGAGCCCGGTTTTCTGCCGGATCAATTCAAATTCGTAATCGTTGCAGATCACGAGCGCCGCGCCGGCGAGTCCTCCGGCCAGCTCCTCGCCGGTCATGCGCGCGCACTGTTGGCCCGGGTCCCAGATGAACGGCAGCTGCAGCACACGGCATTCCTCCGCGTATTGCGTCATTGCCGTTGGATCGTTCGGCGAAATGATCGTGAGACGGCAGTCGGAAACCGTACGAAACGAAAGCTCAGCAGCATTCGCCATCGCGCCGGTGTAAAAGGAGGCGATCTGGTTGCTCTCCTGGTCGGTGCTGCAGAAGAACGAGGCGGTGAACTTGCCATCCACGACCTTTACCAGCGAGGTGTCCACGCCCGCGGCCTCCAGCCACTGCCTGTACTCCCCGAAATCCTGTCCCGCGGTCGCCATGAGCCGCGGCCGCTCGCCGAGGAGCGCGAGGCTGTAGGCGATGTTCGGCGCGCAGCCCCCGCGCCGCTTGTCCATCGTATCGACCAGGAAACTCAGGCTGACGCGACTCATGTGTTCCGGCAGGAAGTGTTCGGTGAACTTCCCCGGAAAGTGCATCAGGTAGTCGTAGGCGATGGAACCGGTGATGACGATGGACATATCGATTGGCGATTGGCGATTGCGGATTGACGATTGACGGATTGGTGATTGGCTACGGCAGATACTTCCCTGCGATTGGCGCCAGTTTGCTCTTGGTCGCGTCGGGGATTGCTTCCAACTGTGTGATCAGTGCGTGCTTCAAGGCCGTGGCGCACTCGCAGGTACGGTCGAAGGGCAGCATGTCGACGGCGGCGGCTATCACCTGCTGCGCCGTCACGGCGTTCCGGACCAGGTTTGCCACGATCATGTCGACGGTGACCTGGTCGTGCTCCGGGTGCCAGCAATCGTAGTCGGTGACGAGGGCGATGGTGGTGTAGCAGATCTCCGCCTCGCGCGCGAGCTTGGCTTCCTGCAGGTTCGTCATGCCGATG
>JACDCA010000569.1 GCA_013694635.1 Acidobacteriota bacterium
AGGCCGGCTCGAGCCGGCCTCCACCGGATCCATCGCCTTGGCGAGCCCGAAGTCGAGCACCTTGACGGTGCCGTCGGGCCGCACTTTCACATTCGCGGGCTTGAGATCCCGATGGATGATCCCCCGCTCGTGGGCGGCTTCGAGCGCGTCGGCAATCTGCCGCGCTATCGCAGCGCCTCGGTGAGCGGCATGGGTCCGCGCGCGATCAGCACGGAGAGGTCGTCGCCGTCGACCAGTTCCATCACCAGCGCGCGTGGTCTGCCCGCCGAGCCGTCCCCTTCGAGACCGTGGATGTGCGCGATGTTGGGATGGTTCAGCGCCGCTCGGCGTCCAGAGCGAAGCTCCGGCAGAACCTTGATCGCGACACTGCGATTGAGCTGGGTGTCGCGCGCGCGATAGACCTCCCCCATGCCGCCGGCGCCTATCGCCGCGATCACTTCATAAGGGCCCAGTCGTGCGCCTGTCGTTAGCGGCATGGGGTCGGGCGCTGCGTTTTGTCATGCGCGCATGGTTGTCGGTAGAAGCGACCGGCGATCATCGTGCCGCCGCTCGCGACGGATCAGCGGCGCTCCAACCCTCGAAGACGACAATCTCTGTCGGAGTCGAGGAGGTGAGCTGGCGCTTCACCATCACAAAGCGACCATCCGAACCGATGTCGTAGTTCCGCCGGATCACAGTCTGCAACTCGTAGGGACCGGTGAAGAGAACCCGTGGCACGCCCGGTCGAAAGACTCCGCGGATGTCCACGTCCACGGCCATCAGCGACTGGTCCGTGACGAAGTACAGAGCCCGGCCGTCGCGGGCCCAGACCGGACTCATTCCACCCGCGACCGAGATCTGCCATTTCCCGCCGCCGGGAGGGAAGGTCTCGACGATGACCTCGTCGGTCCCGCTCTCGGTCGACGTGTAAGCAATGTAACGACCGTCGGGAGAGAACGCGCCCCCCGACTCTCCGGCCGACGGGCTTGCGAACAGCGGCGTCAGTTTGCCGGCGGAGGCATCGAGAATTTCGATGTCGATCGATCTCTGCGCGTTCGTGACGGCCAGCCTCCGCCCGTCCGGGTGCCACGAGCCCGAGAGCAGAAACTCGGTGGACTTCACCAGCGGGATCTCTTCGCCACTGCCATCGGCCGCCCGCATCGATATACCCGTTGCGCCGCTGCGACCCTTGGTGAAGACGATGCGACGCCCGTCGGGGCTCCACAAGGGAACGCCGTGTCCCTGACCGAAGGTCAGGCGCTGCATCCGTTGAGACGCCAGTTCGAGAACGTAGACATCGTCGTCCCCGCTGCTTCCGGTGCCGATGGCGAAGGCGAGCCAACGGCCATCGGGGGACACGCGCGGATTATTGAACGCTGCAGGCGGAGCAGTGATGGGCGTCTCGCGTCCCGCCTGGTCAACCAGGACGAGCACACGACTCTTGGGGATCGAGGCCTCGGGCGCAACGGCCACGACGCCGGTGTCGCTCACGCCGAAGTAGCCGGCGCCGCTGCTCGGATCGCCGCCGACGCCATCCTGGACCGTGAACGGTTCGCCAATCACTTCGAGCCGCGTGGCGTCGAATCTGACCGCGAGCAGCATCTTGCCCCGTTGATAAACGAGATAGCCCAGGGGGGTGTAGCGCGCCATGCGCGCACCCTTCAGGATCGTGCGCCTCTCGCCGGTGTCGAGGCGTTGCGCGTCGATGTTCGAGGCGTCGTAGTCGCCCGGGCTCTCCGCCAGTCCGACCGTGAAAATCACCGTCCGGCCATCGGGCAGGACCTGCGGCCAGCGGTGGGAACGCTCAACCTTTGGGTCGCCGATCCTGGTGACTGCAACGGGAGTGCCCCCGCTTGCCGCGACGCGAAAAAGCGCGCTCGTATAGAGCGGCGAGAAAATGAGAGAGCCGTCCGGACTCCAAGCCGCGCCGCGCGGCGCGAGCGCATCGGCGACGGCGACGGCCGTGCCCCCGTCGGCGGATATCTTGCGGAGCGAACCCCCGGAGAAAAACGCGATCCAGCGGCCATCCGGAGAGAGCATCGGGTGCTCGGCGCCCTCGGTGCCCTCAATGCGAGTGACTGCCATCCGATCGAACGATCGCCGGAAGATCGCGGCGCCCCGCTTGCCCTCCGCGACGAACAGCAGCGTTCGGCCATCAGCGGACAGGCTGATGAGGGGAGACTGCGATGTCGACAGAAAATGCTCTGCGGGCACCAGGATGCCGAACGTCGAGGCCGTTCGTGATTGGGTCGGGGGAGCGCTTGCAGGCTTCAGGCTGAGGCCGAGCGCGGTCGCAACGGCGAGGGCCGCCACGACCCACGGGAGCGCGGCCAGCCATCCGGACGACCGTCGCACTTCGGCGGCTGGCTCCACCACGATACCGCCTCGCAGCGTCTCGTCGATCACGATGCGCGCGTCGGCGATGTCGTGCAGCCGGTTCTTCGGCTCGCGATCCAGACAGCGGACGAGCAACCGGCGCACGTCGGCCGGGACCGAGGAGGGGATGGCCCGCCAGTCGACGTCCGCGCGCAGAACGGCGGCGAGCACGTCGCTCACCGTCTCCCCTTCGAAAAGCCGCTTGCCGGTGAGCATTTCGTAGAGGACGACGCCGAAAGCCCAGATGTCGGCGCGCTTGTCGACCGCCTTGCCCTTCGCCTGCTCCGGCGCCATGTACGCAGCGGTGCCGATGATCATGCCCATCTGGGTGCCGCGGGCGGTGAATGTGGGGGAGTGATCAGGCCGGCTAAAGCCGGCCTCTATTGGATCCATCGCCTTGGCGAGGCCGAAGTCCAGCACCTTGACGGTACCGTCGGGCCGCACCTTGACGTTCGCGGGTTTGAGATCGCGATGAATGATCCCCGCCTCGTGGGCGGCTTCGAGCGCGTCGGCAATCTGCCGCGCGATCGGGAGGGCCTCGGCCAGAGGGATCGGCCCTCGCGCGATCAGCACCGAGAGATCCTCGCCCTCGACCAGCTCCATCACGAGCGCGCGTGGTCTGGCAGCCGAGCCGTCGCCTTCGAGACCGTGGATGTGCGCGATGTTGGGA
>JACDCA010000563.1 GCA_013694635.1 Acidobacteriota bacterium
GTTTCCCCCTTCTGAACCCTCCGCAACTGCTGGCTTAGTTGAGCCTTGAGCTGTCTAATGCCGATCGATGAAAATTTGCGCGCTGGAGCAGCCATGTGGACTCATTGTAACAGAATGTGTCCACATAGGCGGCGGCGCGCCGCGGTGACGCCGAGCGCGACCAGGATGCGGCACCGACGCCAATCAGCGCGACGCGTCCACCCTGAACGACGACCATTTGCCGCACGGCCGACCTTTCAGCACCAAGCGTCAGGCGCACCGCGATCTCGCGCGTCCGCTGCGAGACCACGTACGAGAGAACACCGTAAAGGCCCACCGCACCGAGCACGAGGGCGAGGCCGGACGCGATCGCCAGGAGCAGCGTCGTGAACGTGAGCTGCGCGAGCGCGCGGTCCGCGAGGCCTTCCATCGTGAAGATCCGGTACATCGGTGCTTCGGGCGTATTCGCGCAGCAGCGCCCTGATCTCCGGCGCCATTGAGGCTGCCCGCGCGGCGCGCAGCCGGACGTCGCCGACGACACCTACAACGGTCAGCCCCTGGCCGGTCGCCGCGTCCTGTCCATAGCGAACGCGCTTGCCGATCGGATCCTCGTTGGGCCGAGCTGCTGTGCAGCGGCGCGGCTGACGATGACGTTTGGCCCTTCCGACGGCGTGATCCGTCTCGCTCCAAGAGACGTCCGCCCACCACGGGATGCGCATCGTCTTGAAGTAATCGCCACCGGCCTGGCGGAAGGCCATGAGCGGCGCGGTGCGTCGCGAGAAGAGCTTGCCGCGAATCCGCCGCTCTCAGCGTATTGCCGAAAAGGGAAAGGACTCAAGGATCGTGCCGTAGGCCTTCGGCTCTCGGTCCACAGCCTAATTTCACAGACTCTTCAGGCGTGCCTCACGACTTGATACTTGGCGGCGACTACTATGCGGGCGTGAAAAAGATCCTCGCTGTCCTGCTCTCGATTTCGCTTTCGGCGTGTGTCTTCATCTCGCGCCGGCTGGAGATTCAGTCGGTCAGTACACGCTCGCCGGTCATCGTTTCGAGCCCGGTCAAGGCACACCTGAAGGACGGCTCCACGGTTGTCTACCCCCGCGGGGTGCAAGTCACGGCGGACGCCCTTGTGGGCCAAGGCACCCGGCACGATGTCAGCCTGACGACCGGCACCTCAGTTGACCGCATCGAGCTGTCTGACGTCCTCGGAATGGAGAGCTACCGGACACGCACCAACGGCGCGCAATCATTCATCGTCTCCTCGCTGGTATCCGCTGGCGCATTTGTTGGCGGCGTGCTGCTTGCCGTCGCCATCTTTGGCTCGTGTCCCACCGTGTACTCGGACGATGGAAAGGTTGAGGAGGCGGAGCTGTTCTCGAGCAGCATCGCGCCGCTGTTCGAGGGGCGCGACATTGATCGGCTTCACGCCAGGGCGGACGTCCGCGGCATGGTCTCGCTTGACATTCGCAACGAAGCGATGGAGACCCACTACATCAATCACCTGCAACTGCTCGCCGTGGAGCACGGCCCGACCGAGGTGGTGGTGCCCGATACGCACGGCACGCCGATCGTGTTCGACAGACTGCAGCCGGTCACCGAAGCGACCAGCCGTGACGGACAGAACGTTCGCGCCACCCTGGCCGAACGCGACAGCAGGTTCTACATCACCGATCGCCGGATCGTCGACGCCGCCACCGCGGCAGACATGGACGACTGGATCGACGTGACGATTCCCGTGGCAGCGGGCGCGAAGTCGGCCGGACTCGTGTTCCGGATGCGCAACAGTCTGCTGAACACCACCCTGCTCTACGAAGTGATGCTCGGCCCCGCCGGCGCAGCAGCGATCGACTGGCTCGGAGACGACCTCACGAGAATCTCCACGGCGGTGGAACTGGGAAGGTGGCACCAGCAGCGCGCCGGGCTTCACGTGTCGGTGTGGCAGAACGGCGCCTACCGTGAAGTCGCGCGGGTACCTGATTCAGGACCGATTTCCTGGCACGACGTGGCGGCGGTCGTTCCGGTGCC
This sequence comes from Acidobacteriota bacterium, assembly GCA_013694635.1. GTDB lineage: Bacteria > Acidobacteriota > Vicinamibacteria > Vicinamibacterales > 2-12-FULL-66-21 > JACDCA01. The sequence goes on from JACDCA010000563.1 coordinate 2,005, forward strand.
AGAGGGAACCTCGACGCTGCGAGTGCGCCTGTCCTATCTGGCCGATCACTGGCGCATCGATCAGCTCGCCGTTTCGTTTCTCCTCCGGGACGCGAATCCCCGGTCGGTTCCGCTGTCGGCCGTGATCGGCCGTGACCGGAAACCGGACGTTCCTGCACTCGCGCGGATGAGCCGTCCGGACGATCAGTATCTCCAGACGAGCCCCGGCCAGAGCTTCCTCGCGCGCTTCGACGCCGGCGCCGCCTCGCCGGGACGCATACGCACGTTCCTCCTCTCGTCGCAGGGGTATTACACCGAGTGGATCCGCGGCGCATGGGTCAGAGAAGCAACCGTCATGGAACCATTCACCCCCTCCGATGCAGCGATCCTCACGGCGATGCGCAAGTGGGGCGCGACGCGCGAAGCGTTCGAAAAGCGGTTCCGGCAGGCGCGCGTGCCCGTGCAGTGATAAGGAGTGCCATGACATGAAACGGACTTTCATAACGTTCCTACTCGCGTCTGCCGCGGCAGGCTGTTCGTACGGCATGACCGCGGCCAAGTTCAGGCCTGCGACGGACCCGCACGGCGTCATGGGGACGGTCACCGCTGCAGGCGTCGCGTTTTACGGCGAGTTGATCGCCCTCCAGGAGTCCGGCCTCATCATCATGACGTCGAGAGCCGGCGGCGGTGAAGAGCGGGTGCTCCGCCTGCTTCCTTACTCATCCATCTCGTCGTCTCGCTTTGAGCAGCTCGCATCGCGATTCTCGATCCGGGAGGGCAGCGCTCCGCCAGGAGAAGTACGCGAGCACCTGCAGCTGGTCAGCCGCTTCCCGCAGGGAATTTCGGCGCCGGTGCTTGCCGAGCTGTTGAAGGCAAACCGCCAGACCGGGCTGGCCGGTGTTCAGCGATGACGTCACTCCTCATCGCGGCGGCCGTCGTCGCGTCGCAATCGGTGTTCGTTGAAGCCGCCAGGGCGGGCACCGCCAGGTATGCGGATCAGAGCGTGGCGATCGCGGACGGCTATCGACGTATCGGCCGCGACTTCCCTGCCATGGGTGAGCACTGGATCCGCATCAGCCTGGTGTTCGACGGGAAGGTCGATCCCTCTCGTCCGGAAGTGCTCAACTACGGAGTGATCGATGGCACACCGAGACTCCTCGGCGTCGGGTACGCAGTCCCTCTGCTGAAAGGAGAAATCGCGCCGGCCGGGCCGGCGGGGCGAGCGGCGTGGCACGATCACTTCCGCACGATCGAAGACGAGACCGTGGTGCCGCACCATCATCACGGGGGTCAGCCGGGATCTGGTCCTCGGCTCGCAATGCTGCACGCATGGATCTGGACGCCGAACTCGCATGGGATGTTCGCGGCGGACAACTGGACGCTTCCCTATCTCCGACTGGGCTTCGTGCCGCACGAGACCGCGCCGTCGTCTGTAGCCAGGGCGCTGGCGCTGGCGTCAGGTGGCCGGGCCTACTTCGAAATGGCTGTCGACACCGCGCTAGAAGGCGTGGCGGTGGACCGGAAATTGATCGCATCTGCATTCGACCGGGCGCAAGTGGCGGTCGAAGGAGCTCTTCGCGAGCGGCGCGCACGAACGCTGACGGATGCCACGGCGGGGAAGCTCGCTGGCATCTGGACGGAAATGTGGGCGGCGATCGATGCGGCGGCGGGGTCAGAGGCGATACATCGCGTGATGCACCTGCCGGTGCGATGAGTTGCCACAGAGCGGCTCTTTACTCTTCCCGTTTTCCTCCGAAGGCAGGTTACGAGTACCCTGCAGGAATGCAGAGTTCTCGCCTCATCGCGCCGCTCAGCGTCCTGACGCTCGCACTGAGCCTCCCCGGCTGCCAGTCCAAGAAAGCTGACCAGTCGCCCGCAGCGTCCCTCGAAACCTGGGCCACCGTCGACGGCCGGCCGATCACGCGGGATGACGTCGAGAAGACGTTTCGGCAGTCAAATAATGCCGCGCCGACCCTCTCGTCCGAGGAGGCAATGACCCTGAAGTTGAGCATCCTCAACGAGATGATCCTGCAGGACACCCTGCTCGCGAAGGCGCGCGCGCTAAAGATCGAAGTGCCCGACACCGAGCTGGATGCCGCCTACGCCGAGCGGAAGAAGAACATGACCGACGCCGCCTTCGAGGAGGAATTGAAGAAGCGGAATCTCAGCGTCGCCGACATACGTGAAGGCCTGCGGCGCGAGCTGATGGCGAAGAAGCTGCTCGACCAGGAGGTGGTCGCGAAGATCGCCGTCACCGACCAGGAGGTGAACGACTTCTTCAACGCGAATCGGGCACAGTTCACCGTCGCCGAAGAGTCGTACCGCATTGCGCAGATCGTCATCACGCCGGACCGCGCAGCACAGCCGGCAAACCGCACCGGGAACGATGCGA
>JACDCA010000567.1 GCA_013694635.1 Acidobacteriota bacterium
CGCCGTAGGTGTCGACGATGATCTTGCGGCCGGTCACCCCGGCATCGCCGTGCGGTCCGCCGACCACGAATCGGCCGGTGGGATTGATGAGCACGCGCGTCTTGCTGTCCATCAGCTCCGCGGGGATCACCTTGTTCACGATCCTGTCGGTGATGTCTTCCCGTAGCGTGTCGTTGTTGACCGTGGAGCTGTGCTGCGTCGAGACGACCACCGTATCGACGCGGACAGGCTTGGCATTGTCGTATTCGACGCTCACCTGCGACTTGCCGTCAGGCCGCAGGTAGTCGAGCGTACCGCTGCGGCGTGCTTCCGACAGACCCTTCACCAGCTTGTGTGCCAGCATGATCGGCAGCGGCATCAGCTCTCCGGTCTCGGTCGTCGCGTACCCGAACATGAGTCCCTGGTCGCCGGCGCCTCCAGGGTCAACGCCCTGTGCGATGTCGGGTGACTGCTCGTGAATGGACGAGAGAACGGCGCACGTCTCGGAGTCGAAGCCGAACTTCGCACGCGTATAGCCGACGTCCCTGATCGTGTCGCGCACGATCTTGGGAAAATCGACGTAACAACTCGTCGTGATCTCTCCCGCGATGATCGCGAGCCCGGTGGTCACGAGCGTCTCGCACGCGACGCGGCCGACCGGATCCTGCGCGAGAATGGCGTCGAGAATGGAATCGGAAATCTGGTCGGCGATCTTGTCGGGGTGTCCTTCGGTGACCGACTCCGACGTGAAAAGATAGCGGCCTTTACGGCTCATGCGCTCGAGTGTCCTTTCGGCCGCGCGGAGCCGCGGCTGATTGCTCCCCGCCGGGGCGGGGCAAACCAAAATCCGCTAACTGTAGCAGATTGGTTAGCTTCTGGACAATAACTGGCCGCCTGGCGGGTGAGCAGAAGGAGCGATCAAGGACCGCCCCTTCCCTCGGTCAGAAGGTCAGCTTCAGGCCGAACTGAATGACACGGGCCTCGGCCGATGAGGTCAGCCTGCCAAAAGTCGGAAGGCCGAGCGTCGTTCCGACGCCGACGAAGTTCGTGTGGTTGAACGCGTTGAACAGCTCCGCGCGGAACTGCATCCTGATACCGTCCGTCGCTCGAAAGTTTTTGAAGATGCCGAGATCCGTCACGAAGGTTCCCGGGCCGCGCACCACCGAGCGAGGGGCGTTGCCGAACGTGTTGGCCGCCTGCAGCTTGAAAGCATCGGTGTTGAACCATTGCTGCACCGTCCGCGGTCCCTCGGGATCCCCGACGAGGTCAGGACGCGGAGCGCCTCCGCCGAAGGAATTCGCGGTGTTCCCCGTTGCCGTAATCGTCAGCGGCAGGCCGCTCATGATGCGCGTCGAACCGGTCAGCTGCCAGCCGCCAATCAGGTTGTACATCAACGTATCGGAGTTGCGGAAGAAGGGCAGCTCCCACACATAATGCGCTCCGAAGATGTGCGGTCTGTCGTATGTCGCCAGGGCACGCTCTGCTGCCAGGTTGTTGATGTCCTGGGGTATGTCCGGAAGATTCCGGTCCGAGGACGCGTCGGTCACCACCTTGGACAGCGTGTAATTAACACCGATCTGGAAGCCTGCCTGCAAGCGCCGGAACAGGCTCACTTGAAGCGAGTTGTATTCCGAGCTGGCCTCGGTGGAGCGGAACGTGATGTTTCCCCAGCCGCGGTAGGGACGCGCCCGGTTGAGTGGCGCCGCGGTTCCTGGAGGGGTCTGGTTCAGGGCCAGCGCCCTCAGCAGATTGCGCCCCTGCGTACCCACATACGCGACGTCGGCGTTGAACCCGAAGGGCAACTCCCGCTGAATACCAATGCTGTATTGATGCGTGGTCGGAATCTTGAAACCCGGGCTCATCGCAATGAGATTGGGAACCGGCGCCTCGGGATCGCGCGCGGCGCCGGCGCGAGGATTCTGCAGCGTCGGCACCGCCGGACCCGCCGCATTGACGACAGCGGTGAACGCAAACGGCGGGTTGACAAATGCATTCTGCAGGGCGATACCCACCAGCGTGCGGTCGAAGTACATTCCGTAGCCGGCTCGAATCGCGGTTTTTCCGTCTCCCCGGGGATCCCACGCAAATCCCGCGCGGGGCCCGATGGTATTGGCGTGACTCGCAACAACGCGCCGCCCGTATGGTGAGTTCTGGCCAGCGATGACGATCCCGTTGAGCGGGTCGCCGGTTCCAGGTATTCGATTGCCGTCGTTGTCGAGCTGATACGCGCGGGCCGGGTCAAACTGCGCGGGATCGAAGTTGGTCAGCACGTTGTCTGCGTCGTACGGCTGCAGGATGTAGGACCACCTCGCCCCCAGGTTCAGCGTGAGATTCGGCAGAATTCTCCAGTCGTCCTGCACGAAGGCTTCGTACATCTGAAACCGGAGATGGGACGTGAGGTCGATCCTGCTCTCTCCGTACGATGAAGCGCGGCCCAGCAGAAAATCGGCCAGCGCGTCCCCTGTCGAGGTGTAGCTCGACGACGACGTGCCTGGGAACACAAAAGAGCCGTTGGTGCCCCCGGCGGAGTTCTCGTTCTTGAACTCGAAGGAATAGAGGAAGCCCCCCTTGAGCGCATGAGCCCCGGCCGTACGCGTCACCGTCTCCTTGAGACGATGCGAACCATACGTGTTGTCATAGGGCCCGAAGAAATTGAATCCACCGTAGTTGCCACTTCCGAACGCGATCCCCGGAAGGATGTCGTCTCCCGGCACGCCGCTGAAGATCTTGGGAATGCTGACATCGCGTTGCGATGGCCCTGTGATCTTGCTCAACAACGCTCCACGGCTGTAGTTATACGACAGCTCGTTGGTCATCGTCGGGGTCATCGTCCAGTTCCATGTGCTGACGACGCTGCGCCCTGGATTGTCCGTTTTGGTATCGGAAATACCTGGGAATGCCGCCTGTGTGAAGAGACCGAACGGCTCGGTCGAGGGAATGGTATCGAAGATGAGACGTGTATAGAACGTGTGCCGCGACGAGAATGCATAGTCCACTCGCACGAGCTCCTCGCGGAAATCACGGATACTTGGTGCGGCCGCGCTGAAATTGCGGTTCCCTCCGAGCGCCGCAGGGTCCGCG
>JACDCA010000608.1 GCA_013694635.1 Acidobacteriota bacterium
CGAGACGGCACGGCCGAAATCCTTGGAGCGCATTGGTGCGTATTCAAGGGCAGATCCTTTGCGCATGTGGTCGTGCGGCACCGGGGCCACGTCGCCTCGATCCTTCTCACGCCGGCGGATCAGGCGCCCGCAACCCACGCTCAGGCCGCGCTGTGTCCGTCCAGCGAGGGGTTCCAGGTAGCCTGCTTTGATGCGAGAGGGCATGCGGGCTTCGTCGTTTCCGACTTGACGGATGCCGAGAATCTCGAGCTGGCCCGGGATCTCGCACCGGTTCTCCAGACGTATCTGCGCGGCTGACCTCCTGAAGGAGTTTCCAATGAATCGATATGTAGTACTGACAGCAGCGATCGCTCTTCTACCAATCGCACTGACGGGCTGCGCGGCTGGCGCCGACGAGCGAGTAGGCGATCAAGGCACCACCAAGTTCGAGGTGACGAAGACCGAAGCCGAATGGCGTAAGGTGCTGACGCCGGTCCAGTTCCGCATCCTGCGAAAACACGACACCGAACGGGCCGGGTCCAGTCCGCTGGATAACGAGCACCGCCCCGGCACGTTCCACTGCGCCGCCTGTGATCTGGCGCTCTACTCGTCGACGACCAAGTTCGACAGCGGCACCGGCTGGCCGAGCTTCACGGCGCCCCTCGAGAACGCCATCGGCACGGCGGTCGACAGCAGCCTGTTTGGCGTCCGGACAGAAGTGCACTGCCGTCGATGCGGCGGGCATCTCGGTCATGTGTTCGACGATGGCCCTAAGCCGACCGGGATGCGTTACTGCATGAACGGTGGGGCCATGATTTTCAAACCAACCAGTAGCCCCGGGCTTTAAACCAACTAGTAGTCCAGGGCTTCAGCCCTGTGGCAGGGAGCGCCATATGCATCTCAACACCCGGTTCGCCGTCGTCGCCGTCATCGCTCTCTTCGCCGCCGGACCTGGCTTTATAGCCCCGCCCTTCGCCGCCGGGCAGTCCGGCTCGAGCCCGCCCCGCGCGACGGCCACGTTTGCCGGCGGATGCTTCTGGTGCATGGAGCCTCCGTTCGACGAGCTCGACGGCGTTCTCTCGACGACATCCGGCTACATCGGTGGGCGCACTCCGAACCCGACCTATGAGCAGGTGTCGGGCGGGGGCACGGGTCATTTCGAGGCGCTCGAGATCACCTACGATCCGTCGAAGATCACCTACGAGAAACTGTTGGACGTCTTCTGGCGCAATGTGGACGCGGTCGACGGTGGCGGCCAGTTCTGCGACCGAGGCACTCAGTATCTGTCAGCGATCTTCTATCACTCGGAAGAGCAGCAGCGAGAGGCAGAGGCGTCGAAGCAGCAGGTCGCGACGCGCCTGGGGAAGACGGTGGCGACCGGCGTCGTGAAAGCCGCGCCGTTCTACCGCGCCGAGGAATATCACCAGGACTATTACAAGAAGAATCCCGTGCGGTACAAGTTCTACAAATGGAACTGCGGCCGGGCTCAGCGGCTGGAGGCCCTCTGGGGCAAGGCGCCCGTGAAGTGAAGCAGTTGCCGCTGCCGTCGTGGTTCTCCGCCGGCGTGATTCTGCTCACTGCGGCGACGTTGAGCTGGCTCGAGCGCCGTCGCGACCTCCGCGCACGAGTGGCGCCTCAAGGATCTCGAGCTGTGCGTAACCTCGTCATCGCTGGCGTTGGCGCCGTCGCACTGCAGCTCGCGGAACGCCCGGTGATCAGCCGCGTGGCCAGGCTCGTCGAACGCCGACGTTGGGGGTTGCTGCAGCGTCTGCCGCTGCCGGTCTGGCTGTCGACAGTAGCTGCCGTCGTGTTGCTCGATTACACGCTGTATCTCTGGCACGTGCTGGCTCACCGCAGCCCGCTCCTCTGGCGGGCGCATGCCGTCCACCACATCGACCGGGACCTTGACGTTTCGACGGGGATCAGATTTCACTTCGCGGAGCTGATGGCGTCAGTCCCGTGGCGCGCCGGGCAGGTGGTGGTCATCGGCGTTACACCAGCCGCGCTTTCCGTCTGGCAGCTGTTTCTTCTCGTGTGTGTCCTGTTCCATCATTCGAATGTCGAGCTCCCCGTGCGCCTCGAGCGCTGGATTTCGCGAATCATCGTCACTCCGCGGATGCACGGTATCCACCATTCCCGGGCCGCAGACGAGATGAACTCGAACTGGTCCAGCGGCCTGACGATCTGGGATCGCCTGCACGGGACGCTCAAGCTGAACGTCCCGCAGCAATCAGTCACGATTGGCGTCGCCGGGTACGACGGCGAGGACGACGTGCGACTGCCGGCGATGTTGTCCCTGCCGTTCGCGTCTCACCCTGTCGACCGGCACGACACCGAGGGCCGTTCGGTGCCCGGTGTTCGATCCGACGTTCTGCTGCCCTGAATGTCGGTCCCGATCAGCGTCGTGATCCCGGTTCTTCGGGACACGGCACGACTGATCACGCTGCTGCAACGACTGCCCGCCCGTCCCGACCTGCAGATCATCGTCGGAGCCACGGCTGGCGAGGGTACCGAGGTGACCGAGGCTGCTGCTGCGGTTCGCCCCGACGTTCTCGTCGCGACCGGCCGTCCTGGGCGGGGTGCGCAAATGAACGCCGCGGCGCGGGAGGCCACAGGGGAGTGGGTGCTGTTCCTTCACGTGGATTCCGAGCTGCCTGAAGATGCGTTTACGGAGATCGCGCGTGTCTCGGAAGACCCGGCGGTCGTTGGCGGCTTCTTTCGATTCTCTCTTGACTCGGCGGATTGGCGCGCCCGGGTGATGGAATGGGGGACGGCGCAGCGATCACGCTGGTTCAAGCTCCCGTACGGCGACCAGGGGATATTCGTCAGGCGAGAGGTGTTCGAACGGCTGGGCGGATACCGCGAGCTGGCTTTGATGGAAGACGTCGAGTTCGTCCGGCGCTTGCGGCGTGCCGGGCGGCTCCACCGGTCGCCTGTTCGGCTCGTGACTTCAGCGAGGCGGTGGAGGCAACACGGCTGGTTCCGGAGGATGGGGGGCAACTGGTTCTTGATGACGCTGTACGCCGCGGGCGTGAATCCGCGGTATCTGGCGCGTCGATACGAGGGACGGCGCCGAAGTGTGGTCGCGGTGCTCGCGCGGGCGCCGTCGGCACGGGGTAAGACCCGCCTGTTCGAATCTTTGAAGATCGTGCCTGACCCGGCCTTGCTCAGAGCGCTGCTCCTGGACACAATCGCCCGGGTCGAGCGGGTGCCGGGTGTCGATTGCGCACTGGCATACATGCCGGCGAGCGCCCGCCGGGAAATGCAGTCCCTGATCTCGGAGTCGTGGACCTGCTTCGAGCAACGCGGCTGTGATCTCGGCGAACGCATGTCGGCGGCGTTCGAGGATCTCCATGCGCTCGGCTATGAAGAGATCGTGCTGATCGGGTCGGATCTGCCGAATGTGCCGCCGACGGTGATCTCGTGCGCGCTCGAGATGATCAAGCGGCGCGCCGCTGGCGTCGTGCTGGGGCCCGCGTCCGACGGCGGCTACTATCTCGTCGCGCTGCGGCGCCCCGCTCGGGGGCTCTTCGAGCAGATTGCGTGGGGCTCGGCATCCGTGCTCGCGCAGACTATCACCCGCGCGGGAACACTCGGATTACCGGTGGGCCTCATTGAGGACTGGTATGACGTTGACGATGCCGCGTCGCTGCACCGGGCGATCACGGAAGGCGGCGCGCCTCGTGTCGCCGAGTGGAGGAGCGCGCGGGGCGGCGTCCTCCACTGATCATTGGCGCCGGTCGGCTTCCCCTTCCTTCGGTCTGAGAGTCGCATCGTCGTTCAATCCGAGCTCCTGCTGACGCGCGGGGGAGGAACCTGCCGTCGGAATGCCCAGGCC
>JACDCA010000573.1 GCA_013694635.1 Acidobacteriota bacterium
CGTCCGGCACGATCCTGAGTCTGGGCGCGCTGGCGCTCAGCGAGGACGGAACGCCTGTCACCGAGCTCCGAAATCGTCGCGTATCCGCCAAGGCGATTCGTCGCCTGCGGAGGCGGCTCGTCGAGGCAGACCTGCACGAGCGTCTGAACATCCCCGGGCTCGACCCTCGCCGCGCCGACCTCAGTGTTGCCGGCGTCGTGCTGCTCGACACCATTCTGCGGAAGCTGGAGGCCGATGAGCTCACGCTGTGCGACCTCGCCCTTCGCGAGGGCCTGGTGCTCGATTACATTCATCGTAACCGAGCCAAGATCCGGAAGGCGGACCGTTATCCCGACGTGCGGCGTCGCAGCGTCATCGAACTGGCGGAGCGATGTGGCTATTGGCCCGAACACGCGCAACAGGTCGCTCGTCTTGCATTGAGCATCTTCGATCAGACGCGCTCTGCGCATGGGCTAGGTGAGCGGGAGCGCGAATGGCTCGATTACAGCGGGCTCCTTCACGACATCGGCGTCCACATCAGCTACGAACGGCACCATCGGCATTCGTATTACCTGATCAAGAACGGCGACCTGCGCGGATTCGAGCCGCACGAGACGGAGGTCATTGCGCTGGTCGCTCGCTATCACCGGCAGGCGATGCCGAAGAAATCGCACGACGGCTACAGCGAGCTGACGCCCAAGCTGCGAAAAACGGTCAAGCGTTTGTCTGCTATGGTGCGGCTGGCGGAAGGGCTCGATCGGAGCCACGCGCAGACCGTCTCAGCCGTGGATCTCTACCCGAGGCCAGATGGATATCTGGCCCGGCTCCGCACCATCGGAGATGCCGAGCTGGAGGTGTGGGCTGCGCACCGCCACGTGGATGCTCTGGAACAGATCCTGGGGAAACCGATACGATTTGAGTTGAGCGGACGCCCGAAGCAGGCCGCCAAGCAGGTGAAACGACAGCCGCATGCTCAACAGACTCACGGCACCGCACGAGTACCCGGGAAAACTGTTCGTCGTCGAAGGGATCGACGGGTCGGGAAAGACGACCCAGCTCGGGCTGCTGGCAAAGTGGCTTAGCGCCGCAGGCCACAGCGTCGTCGTCACGGAGTGGAACTCTTCGGCCCTGGTGAAGGCGGCCACCAAGGCGGGTAAGAAGAAGAACACGCTGACACCGATGACGTTCAGCCTCCTGCACGCGACGGATTTCGCGGACCGGCTGCTCTACAACATCATTCCCCCGCTCAAGGCCGGCATGATCGTCCTCGCGGACCGTTACACGTACACAGCCTTCGCGCGCGACTCGGCGCGGGGCGTGGACAGGCGGTGGGTGCGCGAGCTGTATAGCTTTGCGGTCAGGCCGGACCTCGCCGTGTACTTCCGCGTCCCGATCGACGTATCGACCGACCGCCTGCTGGCACGGCGAGTGAAGCTGAAGTTCTACGAAGCCGGCCTCGACATGGGATGGAGCTCGAATGCCATCGAGAGCTTCAGGATCTTTCAGGGGAAAGTGCTCGACGAATACGACCGCCTGGTCGACGAGTTCGGATTGAGCGTGGTCGACGCGACCGGCAGCATCACGGAACAGCAGCGCGTCTATCGCAAGCTGGTGTCGCAGCACCTGGAGATCAAGGATGACAACGACCAGCTCGACGACCTCGCCTGACGACAACCGCGGGACGTTGGCCCCGGGCAGTTACTATGGAGATCCCATCCCCTACCTGCCGATCGACGGCTATCCGGGCAAGATCATCGCGATCGAAGGCACGGACGGCGTCGGGCGCTCGACGCAGATCACGATGCTCCGCGAATGGCTCGAGGTGCAGGGGTACGGCGTCATCGAGACCGGGTGGACGCGCTCCGAGCTGATGCAGCCCACGATCGAGCTCGCGAAGGCCAGCAACACCCTGAACAAGCTGACGTTCGTGCTTCTGTATGCGACCGACTTCGCCGACCGCCTCGAGAAGGAGATCATCCCGGCACTCAAGGCCGGCTTCATCGTCCTCTCGGATCGGTACATTTACACGGCGATGGCGCGGGCGGGTGTGCGCGGGGTCGACAAGACGTGGATTCGAAACCTGTATGGATTCGCGATCGCGCCGCACCTCATCTTCTATCTGAAGATCGACGAGAAGACGCTGATCAAGCGGGTGCTCCAGTCCCGCGGTATGGATTACTGGGAGTCGGGCATGGACATGAAGCTCGGAGACGACATCTATGAGAGCTTCCGCGCGTACCAGCGATCGCTGCTGCGCGAGTACAGCTCCATGGCCGAGGAGTACAACTTCCGGGTGCTCGACGCCAGGCGCCGGGTCGAAGTGATCCAGGACGAGCTGCGGCGCCAGATCGGGGCGTTTCTGGCGGAAGCGGACACGACCAAACCGGCGGAACCGGCCTTGGTGGGCGGTATGTGATCCCCGCACAGAGAGGCCGGCTTCAGCCGGCTTGACTGCCTTTTACAATGAATTTACACCGTCGAAATTCGCCGGAAACGGCCGGAGCGGTACGCTGGTTCCTGAGAGCATGAGTTCCGGTCCGTCATCTGCACCACAGGTGACCCTTCCCGCCCGCCCACCCAAGCCCGCCGGGCAGCCAGGCCCCGACGCCATCGATGTCCGCGGATTGAATTTCTATTACGGAACAAAGC
>JACDCA010000576.1 GCA_013694635.1 Acidobacteriota bacterium
ACCTTCATCGTCGCCGCTACCGGCGCCTTCCTCGAGCTGCAGGTGGCGCTGAACACGATCTGGCGGGTGAAGCCCAGACCAAGCGGGCACTTACGAGCGTTCGTGATCGATCGGCTGCGCTCGTTCGGGCTAGTAGTGGCGATCGGCTTTCTGCTGCTGGTGTCGCTCTCGGTGACCGCAGCGCTGGCGGTGCTCAACGCTTGGCTCTTCGACCTCTCCCCAGCCAGTTCTTCGCTATGGAACGCCGCGAGCACGTTAGTGTCGGTGGTGGTGACGACGGGGCTGTTTGCGCTGCTGTTCCGTTTCCTGCCCGACGTCCGTCTGCGCTGGCGCGACGTGACGACCGGCGGTGCCGTGACGGCCGTGCTCTTCACCATCGGTCAACAGGTCATTGGCCTCTACCTTGGCCAGAGCAACATCGCCTCGAGCTACGGCGCCGCTGGGTCGATGATGATCCTATTGCTGTGGGTGTACTACTCGTGTCAGATCCTGTTGTTTGGGGCCGAGTTCACTCGCGTCTATGTGCAGCGTCATGGCGCAAAGGCCAAGCCGGAGTCGTTCGCGGTCAAGGATCCTCTCGCGGTGAATCCAAAATCGGCGTTGGCACCCGTATCGAAGAGCTAGCTGACGGCGGCGTTCCCAATACTCGGGGCGAAGGCGTTTGCCGTGGCACAACGGGCACTCCGCGCTCAGCATGTAGCGCGCGACCCGCTTCTTCATCAGCGCGCTGTGCGTGTGGGCGAACGTATGCAGCACGTGACGCTTCGCACTGGTGAAGGTGCCCTGGTAGCTGGGCTCCTCCTTGCGCTTCCGCGCGCGTCGTACCTGGAACCTGCTGCTGGATCCGTTGTTCGAGATCCCCATCGAAGCCGTGCGGAACGCCGTAGGTTATCGGCCCGACCAACCGTGCCCGGCCTTCGCCGGCCGATTCGTGATACTCGACGCCGTCAATCCGACGCTGAGGCAACGCCTGTTTGGCGGGTAGCAAGGTTGACGGCCCGCGTTCAGAAGTCCTTTCCAGGATTCCCCGCCAAGTCGTGCTGAAATGCTTCCATGCGTGTGTGTACCCGGCTCGTCGCCGTCTGGCTGCTGTTCTCCGTCGCCCTTGTCACGGGGCAAGCACCGGCGCTCGCTCCACCGGAGCGGATTGCCGACGGCGTTGCGCTCTATCGTCTGAACGATTCAGGACTCCTCAGCCCGCCCGGACCGGTTGCTGTCCAGGCCTTGCGTCTCGACCCTCGGAAGGTAACGCTCGAAATCCGGCGCGGTGGCGCCGCGGAGCCCGCGCGCGAAACCGTCGAGGCGATCGCCGCGCGGCGACCCGGCGCGATCGCGGTCGTGAACGGCGGGTTCTTCTCGCTTGAGACCGGCAATCCCACGGCCTTTCTGAAGATCGGCGGGGAAGTCGTCAAGGGCACCAGCCGTGCGCGGGGCGCGGTCGGCATCATCGACGAGCGCGGCGTCACGAAGCTCCTCTTCGACAGGGTGACGGTCGCGACCCGGAGCGGGCGTCCGGAGTACACCCCGCGGCTGGGATCTTCGCCGAAGGAATGGGCGCGGGCGCCGCACGCGGTGGGCGGGGCTGGCTTGCTGATCCTCAACGGCCGCGAGCTGACGGAGTGGCAGGAAGAACGGATCTCTGCGGGATTCGATACCACCCGTCACCCTCGAACGCTGATCGGCGTCGACGCGCAGAGTGCGATCTGGCTGATCACGGTCGACGGCCGCAACCCGGCGCTGAGCCTTGGCATGTCGTTCACCGAGCTCAAGCGTCTCTCACGACGACTCGGCCTGCGCACGTCCCTGAATCTCGACGGCGGCGGGTCGACGACGATGGCGGTGTCGGGAAAGATCGTCAATCACCCATCCGATCCCGGCGGGCCGCGCAAGGTCAGTGATGGGATTCTCGTGGTACCGCGCACGCGGTAATCAACCTTGTCGTGTTATCCGCTCGAGGCCCAGATGACAACCGCGCGCCCTGTCGCCATCGGGTGCATGCGCCTTTCGACCGAGCCCGATCGCGACGACGTCAGGTCGATCGCTGTGCTTCATGCGGCCTTCGATGCCGGCATCACCCTGCTGGACACCGCCGACGCGTACTGCTGGGACGACACCGAGCGCGGCCACAGCGAACGTCTCGTCGCTCGGCCGACCAGCAGGCGCGTGCCACGGCCGGCCGCTGCTGACAGCCAAGCGCGCCATGAGCCGCGTCAGCCGCGCCAGGAAAAAGGGGAGACGCTGGGCTTCATGAAAGTCGTCGCGGATTCGGCGACGCGCAAGATTCTCGGCGCGTCAATTCTGGGGATGGGCGGTGACGAGGCGATCCATGGTGTGCTCGACATGATGAATGCCGGCGTCACCTGCGATGTCTTCGAGCGCGCCGTGCCGATCCACCCCACGGTCTCGGAGTTGATTCCGACGCGATTGAGCGAGATGCGCCCCGACGCGCCCTGAACCGCCGTTTTCCCTGACGCTCGAATGCTTTATCATGCCCGCATCTGCACCCGAGAGATGAAAAGGCACAGACACCGGCTCCTGACCCTCTGCGTGATCGTGATGCTCGCTGGTGCGTCCAGCGCTGAAAGCCGGCAGTCCGCACAGTCGGCCGAACCGAAACCGCGGCCCGATCTGGTCCGGCAGCCCTACAGCACGGCCGATGTGGATTTCATGTCAGGCATGATCCCGCATCACGCGCAAGCGGTCCTGATCGCCGGGTGGGCGGCGTCACATGGCGCACGCCCGGACGTGCGCACGCTCTGCGAGCGCATGGTCGTCGGTCAGCGCGATGAAATCGAGTTCATGCGCACCTGGCTGCGCGACCGGGGGCAGCCGGTGCCTGATGCCAAGGCGACGCACCACCGCATGAAGATGAACGGCATGGAGCACGACATGCTGATGCCAGGCATGCTGAGTCCCGCGGAGCTGGCGCAGCTCGACAAAACCAGAAACGCCGAATGGGATCGGCTGTTCCTGACCTTCATGATGCGCCACCACGAAGGGGCGCTCAAGATGGTGGACGATCTCTTCGAGTCGCACGGCGCGTTGCAGGATGAGGACCTGTACAAGTTCGCGTCCGACATGTACGCGGATCAGTTGATCGAAATCGAGCGCATGCAGAAGATGCTTGCGGCTACATCCCGATGAACGGAGTTCTGATGATGAGAGCGGTTGTATACGCCTCGATTGCCGCGGCAGTGCTCACCGTCGCGTGCGCGACAAAATCGAATCCTGCTTCGACCGCGGCGCCGTCCGAGCCGCCTTCGAGCACGACGGCGGCACCGATGAGCGCTCCTGCGCCGCCGCAGACGACGGCGCCGCAACCGCCGGCCGCCGCCGCACCGCCGTCCACGCCGGCCGACCCTCGCGACGAATTTGC
>JACDCA010000667.1 GCA_013694635.1 Acidobacteriota bacterium
ACTTCGTGCGGCGCCGTGTCCCCTTCGCTGTAGATCTCGAAGGTGCCGCCGGGCAGTGACCGCCAGTCGAGCACGACCCCGTCGAGGATTGCGTAGGTGGCGCTCGACAGGATGCTCGGGTAATACGCGAAGCCGAGGTAAGGACCTCCGTCCACGGTATAGATGTTCAGCGTCTCCGGACCGCCGCGGCGCAGCACGCGTTTCGCCTCCAGCTCCACGCCGAGGTCTGTCGCCAGCGACTGGAACCATGTCTGGTTGGTCGTCCGGGTTATCCCTGCGAGCTGAAAGCCGAACCCACTGCCCGCGCCCCCGGTGCGGCCGGAAAATGAATCGTCCAGGACGCGGATCTGATCGCGAATCATGTTCTCCGACAGATCGCCGTTCGCAAAACCGCTGCCCTTATTGATGACGTGCACCCACACTTGTATCGGCTCGGTGATTTTTACCTTCGAACGAGCCCCTGTCACCGCCTGTTCGATGCTCTCGACTTCCTCGAGGCTCGGGTGTCGCGTGCCGCAGCGTTCTTTCTGCTGCGCACTTCCTGTGGAGGTCCACATCGCCGTCGCCAGAACACACATCAGCGCCGTACGTGATTTCATGAAATCTCCTTGGTCGCCCGAGGGTCGAACGGTGAAACGAGAGAAGGTTAGCAGGTCAGCGTGGCCGCGGCAACGGCGCAGGCCAGCGAAGCCTGAACAGTCGAGCTCGAGCGCCGATGAGGTTGTCGCCGATCCCGAAGTCATTGTCGTCAGACACGACCACTTCGCGATCGCTGATGACAGCGAGCCCCTCGATGTTGTCCTCGTCGAACGCCGGCAGATCGCGGCTATCGAAGACCGGAGTCATGGCGACCGGCGTGATGCCCAGCTTTGACAGTGGCGCGGAGGCCGCGTCGATGGCGAGGGTCAGAGCCTCGGGCCGCCCGAGCAGATTCGTAGCGCTGGCGAAATCCGCCAGCCGCAGGCGGACCCGGCGCGGAGCGCGCTCGACGACCAGCAACGTACTGTCCGACAGCCACGCCGCATCGCTGATTCTGATCTCGTCCTGCCGTCTAGCCGTCGGCGTCTCGGCAAGGGCTGTCAAAGGCAGGAGGTACTGCGCGACGGGACGCGCCGCCAGCGGGTCGCCCACATTCCACTCCAGCACTCGCACCATGCGGCTCGCCGCGTACTCCGGGTCGTCGCGTGGTCCGAGAGGCCCCTCGAGAATCGTCCACGCCCTGCGTCCGTCACGCGAGAGCGCTACCGATTCAAAGCCCCTGTTCTGCCGCCGCTTCGCAAAGATCTCCGGCACCTGCGCATCAGCCGGGAATGCCTGCTGCATCGCAGCTCGCGACAGTGGCAGGTAGCGCTTCAGGACCTCACCGGTGGGACTGGTGACCAGCAGAGACGGAGCGTACTCGTCCACGAGAAGGAACCGTCCATCCGGCAGGCGCCGCACGCCTTCTATGTCCAGACCCGACGGATCCGGCGGAAGGGAGTCGGTGGCTCGAGGGCGATCGTAGGCGACGCCATCAGATTTCAGGCTGGGAAGACCTGTCGCGCCACGCCCGCCGCGCCGGTGAACCGGCATGACGGCCGAGACGGTGATCCGACCCGACCGCCAGCGAAACTGCACGAGTGAGGGAACGAATTGCGGCAGCGGGAACAGGAGGCCGTCCTCGTGCCCAACTACTTTCGGGTCATCGCTATTGGGTCCGCGATCCGTCACGCCGACGAAGTCGTCACCACCCAGCCAGTCCACGCCGGATCCGAAGGATGGACGATCACGGTACTTCAGCCCACGGTTCAAAGCTGCGGTGATTTCGGCGGAGCTCAGCGCCGGGCGTCCAAAGCGCGAGAGATCGATCGGCGGCACCACGCCTGTCGCGGCCAGTGCCGGATCCATCACCTGCGGCCTTGCTGTCGTCGCTGGCGCGGCGGCGAGTAGAACCAGCAGCGCGAAGGCAGATCGTCCGCGCGGTGGGACCATTAACGAAGTGTACGACAGCCCTTCATAAGTTGAACGCTGACCGTCGAACTCTATGTCCGACGATCAGCGCAGCGCGCGGACGATAAAGTTGTCGTTGGCGTCGGTCACCGCGG
>JACDCA010000694.1 GCA_013694635.1 Acidobacteriota bacterium
GGTGCCGTGCAAGTCCGTCGTCACCATCCACGACTGCATCCACCTGCGGTTCCCGCAGTACCTGCCGAACCAGTTCGCGCATGCGTATGCGCGTTCTTCGCTCTGGGTCGCCACGCATCGCGCGAGCCGGGTGCTGACGGTGTCGGAGGCGTCCAAGCGCGACATTCTCAAGTACTTCAACGTACCCGCGTCGAAAGTCGACGTGATCTACAACGGCATGGACGAGCGCCTGGAGGAAGCGCCGACCGACGAAGAGATGCAGAACGTGCGCGAGCGGTATCAGCTGAACGATCCGTTCGTCCTCTACGCCGGCAACATCAAGCCGCACAAGAATCTCGAGCGGCTGATCGAGGCGTTCCACGCCTTACGCCGCGACGGCCTCGAGCACGTGAAGCTGCTGATTATCGGCGATGAGATCTCGAAGTACGCCACGCTGCGCCGCGCGGTCCACCGGCACAAGCTGCACAAGCACGTCAGGTTCCTCGGGTTCGTGTCGGACAAGACCCTCGCCTGCCTCTATCGCCTCGCCGGCGTGTTCGTGTTCCCCTCGCTGTATGAAGGCTTCGGGCTCCCCCCGCTCGAGGCGATGGCGAGCGGAACGCCCGTTATCACATCGAACGTCTCGTCGTTGCCGGAAGTCGTCGGCGACGCGGCGCTGCTGATCGATCCGTACGACGCGGGGGCGATCGCGGCCGCGATGCGGCGCGTGCTCACCGAGCCTGCCCTGGCCGCGGACATGCGGGCGCGCGGTCTCGAACGCGTCACGCATTTCTCGTGGGACCGCTCCGTCCGGCGCATTCGACAGATCTACGACGAGGTGCTCGCGGGTGACTGACGCGGCGCGCGGCGCGCGGGTCGCGATCATCCACGATTGGCTGACCGGCATGAGGGGGGGCGAAA
This sequence comes from Acidobacteriota bacterium, assembly GCA_013694635.1. Classification (GTDB taxonomy): domain Bacteria; phylum Acidobacteriota; class Vicinamibacteria; order Vicinamibacterales; family 2-12-FULL-66-21; genus JACDCA01. The sequence continues at coordinate 901 of JACDCA010000694.1, forward strand.
AGGTCCTCGAGGAAATCTGCCTTCTTTATCCGGACGCGACGCTTTTCACGTTCGTGCGGGTGAAGGGGTCGGTGTCACCGGCCATCGAGCGCCACCGCATCAAGACGTCATGGGTGCAGCGGCTGCCACGCGCCGGGCGATGGTACCGGCATTACCTGCTTCTTTACCCCTTTGCGGTCGAGTCGTTCGACCTGGACGGCTACGATCTGGTCATCAGCAGCAGCCATTGCGCCGTCAAGTCTGTCATCCGGGCTGGGGGTGCGACCCATGTCTGCTACTGCCACTCCCCGATGCGCTACGCCTGGGATCAGTTCCCGGCCTATTTCGGGCCCGAACGGGTGGGAACGGTGGCCAGCGCGCTGTTGAGACCGGTCATGGCCGGGCTGGCTCGCTGGGATGCAGCCACCGCGGGGCGCGTGGACTGCTTTCTCGCTAATTCTCAGTATGTTGCGGGCAGGATACGCCGATACTATAATCGCGGGTCGACCGTTGTGTATCCTCCAGTAGACACCAATTACTTCCAGCCACCGCCCCAACATACGACACGAGAGCGGTCGGCGCTCGTGGTGTCAGCTCTTGTCCCCTATAAGCGCATCGAAGTCGCCATCGAGGCAGCGAGACTGACAGGCATCCCCCTGCGCATCGTCGGTCGTGGACCGGACGAGCCGCGGCTCCGCAAGGCAGCCGGGGACGCCCCGGTTGAATTTCTCGGCTGGCGGACGACCGACGAGATCCGGTCGCTGTACCAGTCGTCATCGATGGTCCTCATCCCCGGCGTCGAAGATTTCGGGATCGTCGCGGTCGAAGCCCAGGCCTGCGGAACGCCGGTCGTGGCGATCGATGAAGGAGGCACCCGCGAAACGATCGTCGAGGGGGTCACCGGAGCCCTCGTTCCGGAAGGGGCCGCGACGCTCGCGGACGGCATGAGGCGGGTGGTGGATGGCCGGCTCGAATCGGAGGCCATTCGCGCGAATGCCGAGCGGTTCTCACGCGAAGTGTTCCGGGACCGGTTCATCGCATCAGTCGCCGACGCGCAGGGGACGCCGTCATGATGCGCCGGTACAACCGGCTGCTCGTCGCGTTCTACGTCGTCAGCGACGCGGTATTGGCGGCGGCATCCTTTGCGCTTGCGTATTGGGTACGCTTTGCCGCGCTGCCGGCGCCGAAGGGTATCCCGCCGTTCGACGAATACCTCGACATGCTGCCGTTTGTCGCACTGCTCGTGCCGGCCGCATTCCATATCCAGGGGATCTACCGGCTGCGGCGCGGGCGCTCCCGGGTCGACGATTTCTTTGCCGTCTTCGTCGGCACCACGCTGGCGGTCGTATTGAGCGTCGGCGGCACGTTGTACTACCGCACCTACTTCCTCCCCGACGACCTGAAGGATGCGGGCGCCTACGAGATCTCGCAGTGGGTCTGGGCGTTCTTCCTGCTGACCAACATCGCCCTCACGTACCTGTCTCGCGAAGTCGTCCGCGAAGCGCTCGAGCGACGCTGGAAAGCGGGCATCGGCCTCAAGCGCGTGCTCGTGGCCGGCGCCGGGGACCTCGGCCGGATGGTGGCTGACAAGGTGCTCCAGCATCGCGAGCTTGGCTTCAAGGTCGTAGGCTTCATCGACGATCGCGCGTCCGGCGACCACATCGGTTACCGCGGACTTCCCTTCCTGGGGACGCTGGCCGACGCGAACGACATCATCCGGAGTGAGCGCATCGATCACGTCTACGTCGCCCTGCCGCTCGAGGAGCACGTCAAGATGCTCGGCGTCGTCGAAGCGACCAACCGCGAAGGCGTGGACGTGCACGTCGTGCCCGACCTGCTCCAGTTCATCGCGCTGCGCGCGCGCCTCGAAAACCTCGACGGCGTCCCCATCATCAGCCTCAACGACGTTCCGCTGCGCGGCTTCAACTCCGTCCTGAAGCGTGCGATCGACGCGGCGATCTCAGGCGCCGCGCTGTTGCTGCTCTCGCCGCTCATCGCGCTGATCGCGTTCATCATCAAGCGGACGTCGAGAGGGCCGGTCTTCTACACGCAGGAGCGGATGGGGCTCGACGGCAAGGCGTTCCGCGTTTTCAAGTTCCGCTCGATGTACGAAGGAGCCGAAGACGATAGCGGACCGGTCTGGGCGCGCGACGACGATCCCAGGTGCACGCCGATGGGCCGCTGGCTCCGGAAGGTGGACTTCGACGAGCTGCCGCAGCTCTGGAACGTCTTCCGCGGCGACATGTCGCTCGTCGGGCCGCGGCCCGAAAGGCCGTATTTCGTCGAGCAGTTCAAGCACCGTTTCCCGCAATACATGCTCCGTCACAAGGTGAAGGCGGGCATCACGGGCTGGGCGCAGGTGAACGGCTGGCGAGGCAACACGTCGCTCGAAAAGCGCATTGAGTACGACCTCTACTACATCGAAAACTGGTCGGTCGGTCTCGACATCAAGATCCTCTGGCTCACACTCGTCCGAGGTCTCCATCGCCATGCCTTCTAAGCGGATCGTCATCACAGGGGCCGCAGGCTTCATCGGCTCGCATCTCTCGGAAGCGCTGCTCGACCGCGGCCATTCCGTCCTCGGCATCGACAACCTGCTGACGGGCGACACGGCGAACATCGCGCACCTCGTGAACCGCGACTTCGTGTTCGTGAAGCACGACGTCACCAACTACATCAACGTGGAGGGTCCGGTCGACGCGGTGCTCCACTGGGCCAGCCCGGCGAGCCCGATCGATTACCTCGAGCTGCCGATTCCGACGCTGAAAGTCGGCGCGCTCGGCACGCACAAGGCGCTCGGCCTGGCCAAGGTCAAGGGAGCGCGCTTCGTGCTTGCCTCGACCTCCGAGGTGTACGGCGATCCGCTCGAACATCCGCAGAAGGAAACCTACTGGGGCAACGTGAATCCCATCGGACCGCGCGGCGTGTACGACGAAGCGAAGCGGTTCGCCGAGGCGATGACGACGGCGTATCGCCGGTTCCACGGCCTGGACGCGAAGATCGTTCGCATCTTCAACACGTATGGCCCCCGGATGCGCGTGAAGGACGGGCGTGCGGTTCCGGCGTTCATGAGCCAGGCCCTGCGCGGCGAAGATGTGACCATCTTCGGAAGCGGGGATCAGACGCGCAGCTTCTGCTACGTGAGCGACCTCGTCGACGGGATCATCCGCTTGATGGAGTCCGACGTCCACGATCCGGTGAACATCGGCAACCCGCACGAAATGACGATCGAAGAGATCGCCAGGCACATCATCCGCATTTCTGGGTCGAGCAGCCGCATCGTCTACCGTCCCCTGCCGGAGGACGATCCGAAGGTGCGACGCCCCGACATCACCCGCGCGAGAACGCTGCTCGGGTGGGAGCCGAAGGTGCCGCTCGAGGAAGGTCTGCTGAAGACGCTCGACTACTTCAGGACGAAGGTCCAACCTGCCTGACCGGGAACACCTGCGTGAGGTAGTGAGCCGCTGAGATCACGGTGATCACGAGCGACGCGTAGATCAGGATCGTCACCAGCCCGGACGGGCGGTCAAGATAGTTGAAGTAGAGCGCCACCACCCCGGTGACGATATAGGTGGCCGTCGCGATCTTGCCAAACACCGATGGCCGGAACGTCCGCGGCCCCACCGCCAGATTGATCACGGCGACGGTTGCGACAATGGCGACGTCGCGGCTGATGACGAGGATCGTGAACCAGAGCGGAAGCCGGTTCGCGCCGATGCCAGGCAGCGTGAGCACGATGAACATCGTGACCAGCAGCAGCTTGTCGGCCATCGGATCCAGCCAGGCGCCGAGGTCGGTCTTCTGCCCTGTCGTGCGCGCGATCAGGCCGTCGAGCATATCGGTGGCGCCGGCCGTGAAGAACGTGATCAGCGCCCAGCCGCGGTACCCATACAGCAGCAGGATCACGAAGGCCGGTATCAGGAGCACCCGAAGGATGGTGAGCTGATTGGCCGCCGTGAGGTACTTCATCACGGCTTCGTGCCGGCGAGCTCCCGGACTCTCGCGATGGCGGCAAGCGCCTCCACTCCCGTCACCGGACGCGTCAGCTGAAAGCTGCCGTCCTCGTTCGGGGCCATGACGCCCGCTTCGACGGCGACCGAGGCGGCAAGATGGCGGAGGTGACCTTGCGGCAGGTCCGTGAACCGGCGTCGCGCGTTGCGCAGCCGTGCCG
>JACDCA010000732.1 GCA_013694635.1 Acidobacteriota bacterium
ACGCTCATGTTCGTCCTGGCCGCCGTGACCTGTGTGCTCCTCATTGCCTGCGCGAACGCCATCAATCTGCTGATCGCCCGCGCCCTCAACCGCAGCCGGGAGCTGGCGATTCGCAGTGCACTCGGCGCCTCGCGCGCCCGGCTGATGCAGCAGCTGCTGATCGAAACCGGCGTCCTGACCGCGGCTGCTGCGCTGGCGGCGCTCGGCATCGCCGCCGTCGCCGTGCAGCTGGTGTCGTCGTATGGCGTGACCTATGTCCCTCGCATCAATGAAGTCCGCTTGTCGGCACCGGTCATCGGGTGGCTAACTGCGCTCTCAGTCCTGAGCGGGCTTCTCATGTTCGCTGGAGGGCTGGTGCCGGCGATCCAGGGCTCCCGGCTGCGGCTCGATCGCTCGCTGCGATCCGGCGGCCGTTCCGCGACCGATGGTCCGGCGGGCCGGCAGCTACGCCGCGCACTGGTCGCGGCGGAGTTTGCACTCGCGACGCCGCTGCTCGTCGCCGCGGTGCTGGTACTGGCAAGTCTCGATCGCCTGGGTCGCGTGCCAATCGGCGTCGACACCAGCCGCATGATTACCGGGGAAGTCTCTCTGTCTCCTTCCCGGTATCAGGACGGCACCGACCGCAAGGCATTCTGGGACCGTGCCCTTCTGCGGCTGGCGGCCATGCCGGGCGTCGACGCGGTCGCGCTCGCCGACAGCCGTCCGCCCCAGGACGCCGGCAATACCAACAACTTCGATCTGGAGGACCGTCCGACACCGGCCGGCCAGAACCAGCCACTCTGCACCTGGGTCGGCGTGTCCCCCAACTTCTTCAAGACTGTCGGGTTGCGGCTCGAACGCGGACGGCCGCTCGATGACCGCTCCCTGCAGGACAACGTCATCGTCGTGGACCGCGCGTGGCGTGACCGATTCTTCCCCGGGCAGGAAGTCATCGGGCGCCGGTTGAAGGAGGGTGGATGCACCGACTGCCCCTGGACGACGGTGGGCGGGATGGTCGGCACCGTCAAGTGGATGGGTCTGGAGAATCCCGATGAAGGCACTGTGTATTTCCCCTTCGTCGATCGTCCGGATTCGTATTTCGTGCTGCGCGCTGCGAATCCGGGGGCCCTGGCTCCGGAGCTTCAACAAGCGGTGCGGGAGCTCGACCCCGAGCTCGCTCTGACCAGCGTCGCAACTGGTGACGAGCTCGTATCCGAGTCGCTCGCCGCGCCTCGCTATCTCACTGTGCTCGTGGGCATTTTCGCTCTCGCGGCCCTCGTCCTTTCCGTCGTCGGGATCTACGGCGTGATGGCGTACTTCGTCCAGCAGCACACGCGCGACATCGGCATTCGCCTCGCGCTCGGCGGCGAACCGTCTCACGTGCGGCGGATGGTCGTCCTGCAGGGAATGCGCCTGGTGGTCGTCGGCGTCGTCGTCGGCCTGGCTGCCGCTTTCCTCACGGCCCGCTCGCTGACCACCGTGCTGTTCGACGTGAGCCCCACTGATCCGGCAACGATGGCAGGCGTGCCGTTCGCGCTCCTGGTCACCGCAGGTCTGGCGTGCCTGGTTACCGGCCGCCGGGCAGCGAAACTCGACCCGGCGGAGATTTTGAGAGAATCGTAACCGGCGTCCATTCATCGCCTTTGGGTGCTCGTCTGTCGGACCGTCGATTCTCGGCGGCCCTCGTCTCCTAACCTTCTCGAAGCGGCCATCCGCCGCGTTTCGAGGAGGATTCATGAACACCATTCCCGTTGCCGAAGTGAAGTCGGCGACACGGTCTTACCGCAGCGGGGCGAGGCTGGTTCGCGCACTGCGCGGCGTCTCGCTCACGATCGGCGCCGGCGAGATCGCTGCGCTGGCGGGGCCTTCGGGGAGCGGCAAGTCGACGCTGCTGCACCTGATCGGCTGCCTCGATCGCCCGGACTCCGGTGAGGTTCGGCTCGGCGATCTGCGTGTGTCGCACATGCGCGCGGGAGCACTCGCCGCGGTCCGCCGCGATCGCCTCGGGTTCATCTTTCAGAGCTTCAACCTGGTCCCCGTTCTCACCGCCCGTGAGAACGTCGAATACCCGCTGCTGCTGACGCGCATCGGTCGTAGTGAACGCCGCAGCCGCGTGGACGATCTGCTCGACAGCGTCGGACTGCATTCCAAGGCGGATCGGCGGCCCCACGAACTGTCGGGCGGCGAGCGCCAGCGCGTGGCGATCGCCCGCGCGCTGGTGAACCAGCCATCGCTGGTCCTTGCGGACGAGCCCACAGCCAACCTCGATTCGGTCACCGGCGCCGCCGTGCTCGACGTCATGGAAGACTTGCGGGATCGGCGAGGCGTGGCTTTCCTCTTCGCGTCGCACGATCCGCGTGTCATCGAGCGCATGGATCGCGTTACTCGTCTGCACGACGGCATCATCGTCAACGACCCACAACTGGAGGCCGCCGCATGCGCCTGATCATTTTCGCGATTCGCAATATCGGACGAAACAAGCGCCGCTCGGCAGCGATCCTGTCGCTCGTCGCGCTCGGCAGCGCGGCACTGCTCGTGGCCGGCGGCTACGCGGCCGCAAACTTCAGCGGCCTGCGGGAGCGGACGATCCGCAACGGCGTTGGCCACCTCCAGATCTCCGCCAGGGGGCCCACCGAGGATGACGACGCGCCGCTGGCGGAGGCGCTGGAGCATGTCGACGTACTCCGTGGACGGATCCTGCAGGACCCGCGAGTGCTCGCCGCCGCCGCGCGGCTCGAGTTCACCGGACTCGCATCGACCGGCGACCAGTCGGTGGCCGTCATCGGTCGCGGCGTCGAACCGGACGAGGAGTACGGCCGCGCCGGATTCGCACCCAGGATGGTCGAAGGCCGCCGGGTCGAAAACGGCGACCGCCATGAAACGATGGCGGCCGCCGGGCTCGCGCGAAGCCTGAAGCTCAAACCCGGCGACCGGCTGACGCTGATGTCGGCAACGGTCGACGGCGCCATCAACGGCCTCGATACGACCATCGTCGGGATCTACACCACCGGAATTCGCGAGCTCGACGAACGGTCACTCGTCGTCCGCCTCGATACGGCGCAGACGCTCCTGGCGACGTCACGCGTCTCGCGTATCGTCATCGTCCTCCATCGCACCGAAGACACGGCGGCCGTCGGCGCAGCACTGACAAACGTGCTCGGCGCGGGAACAACGGCCCCGCGGATTCGCACGTGGTCGGACCTCGCGACCTTCTACCACCAGGTCCGCGGCCTGTTCAGCGGGATCTTCAGCTTCCTCGGCGTCATCATCACCGTGCTTGTCGTGCTCAGCGCGGGCAATGCCATGACGATGACCGTCATGGAGCGGGGGCGCGAGATCGGAACCCTGATGGCGGTCGGGACGAGCCGGCTTCGCATCATGGCGATGTTCGTCGTCGAGGGGCTGACCCTGGGAACGCTCGGCGGATTCCTCGGTCTGACCGCGGGATACGCGCTGGCAACGGGGCTGACGCGTGCGGGGATCCAGATGCCTCCCCCGCCCACCTTCACGACCGGCTTCCCGCTGCAGATCGCAGTCGTCCCCGCTCTGTATGCGTCGGTCCTGGTCGTGATGATCGTCACGCTCGGCGCAGCGGCGGTGCTGCCGGCGGCCCGGGCCGCGCGGCTCCGCATCACCGACGCGCTCGGCCACGTTTAACAAAGGACAGAGCCATGAAAAAGTTCCTGGTGGCGGCCGCCACCGCCGCGGTACTCGGGGTCTCACTGGAGGCGAAGGACGTAGCGCACGCGCTGCTGGTGCAGGCAGACAGTTTCCGGGGCGGGTTCGACTCCGCCGTGATCCGCGTCAAGCTGACCAACTACGAGGCGGCGCGACTGTCCGAGGAGGCGGAGTTCGAAGTGTCGGTCAAAGGAGAGAACAGCCTCGTGAAATTCCTGTCGGTGCGGAGCAAGGGGCAGTCGCTGCTGATGCGCGGGGACGACATGTGGTTCTTCCTCCCGGCTGT
>JACDCA010000735.1 GCA_013694635.1 Acidobacteriota bacterium
TACATCAACGGCTTCGGCTCCCCTGAGAACAATCCCGGGAGCAAGGTTCCCGTGATGCCGACCGAGGAAGCGTTTGCCAACCACGATGCGAACAAGGACGGCAAACTGTCGCGTGAAGAAATGCCGAACGACCACGCGCGGCGCATGGGCCTTGCGTTCTCGGATCTGGACGGCGACAAGATGCTGTCCCGCGCCGACTGGGATTACTACAAGGCCGCAATGGAGTCTGACAACGGCATACTCGCCATCACGCTGGGTGGCTCGGGTGACATGACCGCGAAGTCGGTCCGCTGGAAGTTTCACCGTGGGATTCCGCAGCTGCCGTCGCCGCTGATCTACGAAAACGTCCTGTACATGGTCAACGACGGCGGCGGGCGAGTGACGATGCTCAATCCCGACAACGGGGAGTTGTTGCTTCAGGGACGTCTGCCCGGATCGAGTGACACGTTCTATGCCTCTCCCGTCGCGGGGGATGGCAAGGTCTACATTGCGAGCGAGAAAGGGAAGGTCTTCGTGCTGCCTCCCGGTCCAAAACTCGAGCCGATCGCCGTAAATGATCTTGGCGACAGCATTTACGCCACGCCGGCGCTGGTCGACGGGCGCATCTATCTGCGCACCCTGAACACACTCTATTGTTTTGGTACGTAGTCCAGCCCTTTAGCAGGGCTGTGCGTCAGTAAACTTTTCCGTATACATATCGTCTAACGATACGTCATGCGGAAAAGGGCCGAAGACCCTCGGAAACCGCTCTCCCTTCCCGTCATTCACATCCTGCTGGCGCTTGCCGAGGGCGCCAGGCACGGCTACGCCATCAAACAGGACGTCGAAGAGCGCACCGGCGGCGCGATCCGGCTGGGGCCAGGAACGCTGTACGAAGCGATTCAGCGCTTGCTGGACGGAGGCCTGATCGAAGAAGGCGCGGCCGATGACGAACCGGCGAACGGCCAGGTCGCGCAGCGGCGCTACTACGCGCTGACGGCGCGCGGTTGGGACGTCCTGCGCGAGGAACTGCGCCGCCTCGGAGCCATCCTCGATCACGCGCGTGCCAACCCCCGGCTCCGAAAGGGGCTCGTGTGAGGACGGTCTACGCGCTGCTCCTCCTTCTCTTTCCATCGGGCTTCCGCCGCAAGTACCGCGCGGAACTGTTTGCGGCGTTTGACGATGAGATGACCGACCCGCGTCATGCAGGCGCGAGCGGACGCCTGCGGCTGTGGCGCTACCTCGCCCGGGATCTGGTCGCCAGCGCCGCACGCCAGCGGTGGTCCGCGGCGGTCTCGGCCGCGCGCCGCCTGTCCGGCCGCGGAGAACCAGAGCTTCCCAGACAACAACGGAGACGATTCATGGAAACGCTCGCGCAGGACACTCGATACGCGTTCCGGCAGTTTGTCCGCCGTCCGGGTTTCGCCGCCGTCGCGGTGGTCTCACTCGCGCTTGCGATCGGCGGGAACAGCCTGATCTTCGGGCTTCTCGACGGGTTCGTCTTCCATCCGTTCCCGTATCCGCAGCCAGACCGCTTCATCTCCGTGGGTGTGACGTTCCCGAAGATGTCACCCGAGACCACGTACATAGAAGCGCTTTCCCCCGCAGAGTACGCGGACGTCAAACGCGGCACGTCGTTCACGCACCTGGGCGCCTTCGATCTCGGCAACCGCAATATCTCGGGAGGCGACGTACCCGAACGCGTTTTCACCGCACTGCTGCTCGACGACCTGTTTCCCGTCGTCGGCATGCGTCCGCTGCTCGGCCGCGGCTTCTCGAAGGAGGAGCTCGCCTCGAACGGACCGCCGGCAGCGATCATCAGCCACCGGCTCTGGCAGTCGCGCTTTGGCGGGGATCCCGGCATCCTGAGCCGCTCCATCCGGATCGGTGGCCAGGCAGCCTCGATCGTCGGGGTGATGCCGGCGGGGCTGGTGCTGATCGGCACGGACCTGTGGATCCCGTGGGGCGGCGACCTGGTGCAAGTGCCGAGGAATGTCAGGCCGTTCACCATCATCGGCCGCCTGGCCCCGGCGGCGACGCTGGCGTCGGCAAATGCGGAGCTCTCCACGATTGCGGCGCAGGTGCAGCAGTCGCACATCTTGGAGTTCAAGGAATATGAAGGCTGGCGTCTCACGGCAACGCCGTGGGCCACGGCTCTCCTGCAGGACGTGCGCCTCGCGGCCTACGTGCTGCTCGGGGCTGTCGGGTTGGTGCTGCTGATCGCCTGCGCGAATCTGACCAACCTGATGCTCGCGCGCTCCACGACACGGCATCGGGAACTTGCCGTCCGTCTCGCACTTGGCGCCGCCCGATGGCGTATAGCACGCCAGCTCCTGACCGAGAGCATGCTCATGGCGTTTGCCGGTGCTGCGGCGGGGCTCGCCATCGCCTACATCGGCCTGCGGTTTTCGGACGCATTGATTCCCGCGCAGTTCGCCAGGCTCGACTTGAAAGCCGGGCTGAACATGCGCGTCCTTGGGTGGAGCGCGCTGCTCGCTGCATGCACGGGCCTGCTGGTGGCGGTGCTGCCCGCGCTGCAGGCGACGCGCACCGACCCGCACGAGTCGTTGAAGTCAGACGGGCGAACCGGTCAGGGCAAGGCGGGCAGCCGCGTGCGGCAGACATTGATCGTTGCGGAGATTGCGCTGTCGGTCGTCCTGCTGCTCGGCGCCGGTCTACTCATGCGCAGCTTCGTCAACCTGCAGCGGGCGGACCTCGGTTTCTCGCCGAACGGTCTCCTGACGATGCGCCTGACGCTCCCCCAGCAGAAGTACGGCAGCGGCGAGGCGATCGTGGCGTTCTTCGAAGAGCTGAGTCGCCGCGTCCAGAACATCCCCGGCGTGACGGCGACATCGATGGTGTCGCAGTTCCCGCCGCTCGGGTTCTTTTCGAGCCAGATCGAAGTGGACGGTATGCAGGCGTCGGGGTCGATGCTGCCGACAGCCAACACGACCATCGCATCGCGCGAGTATTTCAAGACGCTTCAGCTGTCGATCGTCAAAGGACGCGCGTTCGGCGTGGAAGACACGCCGGAGGCGCCTCGGCGCGTCATCGTCAATCAGGCGTTCGTTTTCCGCTACCTTTCGTCCCGGGACCCACTGTCGACACGCATGCGAATGGTCGGGCGCGGAGGCCCGGGTCAGTGGACGGAGATCGTCGGTGTGGTGTCTGACGCCCGAAACAACGGCGCCGGGATGCCGGTCCGACCCGAAGTGTTCATCCCGATGGAGCAGGGTCGCGACGCATGGAATCAGCTCTTTCTGATCGTGAGGTCGGATCGGGACGGCACCGCGCTGGTGCCGTCGATCCGTGCGGCGGTCGCGTCGATCGATCCCGAGCAGCCGGTCTATGCAATCCAGACGATGGAGGAGGCGGTGGCGCTGTCGTCGTTCCAGGAGCGGATTTCGGCGATGCTGCTGGGGATCTTTGCGACCCTCGCGCTGGTGCTGGCGGCGGTCGGCATCTACGGCGTCATGTCGTACTCGGTGAGCGCCAGGACGCAGGAGATCGGCGTGCGGATGGCGATCGGGGCGGAGCAGACGCACGTGCTGCGGCTGGTACTGATGCAGGTGATGAAGCTCGCAGCGATCGGCCTGGTCGTCGGCGTCGGCCTGCTGCTGGTGGCGGGCAAGGCGCTGTCGCAGCTCCTGTTCGGCGTCAAGCCCGCCGATCCCCTGACCATCTTCGGAGTCACGCTGACGCTCGGCGCCGTTGCCCTCCTCGCTGCGTGGGCCCCTGCCTGGCGCGCGAGCCGGGTCGATCCAATCGTGGCGTTGAGGTACGAGTGAGACGTCCTGACGGTCTCGCCCTTCGGGAAACACGACGGCGCGACCTCACGACGGCCACGACGCTTAAACTTTTTGGTCGTGTCGTCGTGGTCGGTCGCGTGGCCGCAGGCCGACGGTCGGTTCTGGCAGCGGGCGCGCGGCGCGTTCACTGATTGGCCATCTTCTTCATCAGCACCGCCAGGAACTCGCGCACGCGGCGGTCCCAGTAATCCCACGCATGAGTGCCCGGCACTTCGTGGTACTCGTATGCGACAGCTGATTTCCTCAGGGCCTCGATGACCTGACGGTTCGATTGGATGAGCGCGTCAGATGTGCCGCAGTCGATATAGATGTACGGGGCGCCGGCAGGACGCACTGCGGCGGCGAGAGCAAAGACGTCATTTTCCTTGCGCGTGGCGCTGTCGGCAGGGCCGAAGATGCTGCGCAGGCGCTCGGCTTCGACCGTCCCGATCCTTGATTCCACTTCCCCCTCGCGCGTCACCCCGAAAGCGCCGCTGAAGCTGCCGGCAACCGAAAACTGCGCAGGTCGCTTGAGCGCCAGTTTCAGCGCGCCGAACCCACCCATCGACAGACCCGCGATGGCGCGGCCGTATCTTGAATTTATCGTTCTGTATTTCTGTACGACGTCGGCCGGCAGCTCCGTCGCCATGTAGTCTTCGAACTTCGCGCCGCCATCGGCGGCGTTGGTGTACCAGGAGTTCTCGCCATCGGGCATGACGATGATCAGGGGGACAGTTCGAACGTGCTCCGCCAGATTCGTTCTTGTCGTCCAGTCTTTGTAATCGCCGGTGAGGCCGTGGAGGAGGTACAGCACCGGGTAACGCCGCAAGGAAGATTCGTAGCCCGACGGCAGCAGCACCCGATACTTCATCTCACGTCCCAACGCCGCGCTCGCGACCGAATCGTCGCGGATTCGATTAGCCTCCCTTGCCTCCGCCTTCGGGCGGGCGGCAGGCGACTGACTGTCAACATGCGCAGGACTGTGAAGGAGGAACGCCGCCAGGAGAAGAAAATGCATGCGGTAGGATTATAGATATGGCCTGGCAGGAATTCACGGAATTGAACCGTGGATACGTGCTCGAACTCTACGAGAAGTACCGTGCGGACCCATCATCCGTTGATGCGGAGACGCGTGCCT
>JACDCA010000751.1 GCA_013694635.1 Acidobacteriota bacterium
GGGCACGCCGGGCGAGTCGATGTTCGTCGTCTGCTCGGGTCAGGCCGCGGTGATGCTCGAGGGGCAGCGGACGCCGATCGCGACCATCGAGCAGGGAGGCTACTTCGGGGAGATGTCGCTGCTGACCGGGGATCCGAGAACCGCGACGGTCGTCGCGAAAGGGGATGTGGTCGTGCTCGAGATCGGCGCTGACGTCTTCCGGCAGCTCGCCGACCTCAATCCGCGGGCGGTCGAGCAGGTCGGCGTCGCGGCCGCCGCGCGGCGCGCCGACCTGGAAGGTGTGCGCGCCTCGATTCAGGCTGCAGCCGTCCTCGAGGCGCCCACCAGCTTCATGTCCCGTATGCGCAAGTTCCTCAACATCTGACGATGGCAATGGTGAGTGGCGGCTGAATGGCGAATACGGATGGAGACAGGCGGTTCACTAACGGCATTCGCCACTCACATGCACCATTCACCATTCACCATTTCTAGTACCCATACCTCCCCTGACGGAACCCCTGGTCGTATCCAGCACTGAATCCCTGCCGGTAATCAACCTTGTACTGATCTCGCGAGCCGTCGCGACCGTTGTACCTGTGGTCTCCGTCTCGATACCACTCGTGGCGGCGCAGATCGAACGAACGGTTCCGGCGCATGTCTTCGCGCCCTTTTTCGATCCCATCGCGGACGCCGTTGTCATACCCGACCGAGTAGCGGCCGCGCTGCGTGGTGCGTGAATCGCGCCCGAAGATGCCGCCGAGAATACCGCCGCCCCCGCCCCTGCCGTACCGGTCGTCGCGGCCGTACCGATCGTTGCCGTAGGGGTCGTTGCCGTATCGACCGTCATTCCGTCCGTTCCGTGCGTATCGCCGGTAACCGTCGGAGTACCCGTCCGCAAAGCCCGATCTGAACGACTGGCGATACACGTCGCGATTGCCGTAGCTGCTGCGATACCCGACGTCCGCGCTCCGGAAATCACCTTCATCCTGGTACCGATACGGGTCACCGCTGCGGCCGTCTTTCTCCCCTTCCTTGATGCCTTCGCGAAGGCCGTTGTCGTAGCCGATGCGCCGGGTCTCAACACCTGATCCATAGCCGTAGTCCGGACGGCGATTGCCGCCTCCGTACTGCGCGAGCGCAGGTGATGCTGTTGCGATCATGAGTGCGCCGATTGCCGGCGCGAGGAACATGCGTTTCATGGAAACCCCTCCGTGCCTAGCCAAGGGGCAAGAACCGCGCCGACTTCGGGAGCGGTAAAACCTCAGGAATTTCGACGAATTTCGAGGGCGCGGCTCAGCGCCCGGATCGTGCGGTGGCAGCGAGGGGACAGCTATTGCGACCAGACGAGGACACGGTCCCCGCCTTCGTTCAACTGATCGAGGACGAGGGTCGCCCCGAACCGTTCGAGATCGTCGACGGTCAGTTTCAAGTCCTCGAGCTCCACGCTCCGGTCGCCGAAGTCGATCGTCGCTCCCTTCGACTGCAGACGCAGCAGCCAGAATGGGATGGTGACGCGAACGAGACTGCCATCATCGGGATCGAAGGCAAGGACGTAGAGTCTTTCGGGAGATTTCGGGTTGGCCGGCGCCGGGCGGTCGGCGTTGGATCTCAGGAAGTTTCCGCGCTCGTCCAGCTCGATGAGCGCTTTCTGGCCCGCGAACTGTGCGCGGACGGCGTCGAACTCGCTCGCGGCTGCCGTCGCCGACACCGTTCTCGCCGAGATGTTCTGCGAGAAGAAGTACAGGCCCGCGCCTGCCATGGCGATCACGATCAGCACACCGACAACGGCGATGCTGACGATCACCCAGACCCAGGTTTTGACTTTAACGGCCATTGGTGTTCCTCAGCAATCTGCGCGCATCTTCGACGCATGCCGGGTCGTTGCCCTGCCGGCACAGCGCGTCAGCCTGGCGCGCTTCGTCCCGCGCGGTAGAGACATCGCCGCGCTTCAGGGCGAGCCGTCCGAGCTCTGTTCGTGCGCGCCCGGCAACCCAGGCCTGCGCGCCGGATGACGTCGCGAAGCGTAGATCGTCCATGGCGTCCTGCCGCCCCAGCGCGGCGCGGGCGGCCCCACGTTTATACCTCCACAACTGCTCTTCTCCCGGGATCCGTGGCCTGGTTTCGCGCGCGAGCGTGGCAAGCCCTCCGGTCAGGATCGACTCGGCCTCCGCCGCCCGTCCGCCACGGAGGGCGGTCGCCCCCTGCTCGAGTACGACCAGCCTGTTGCGCGGATAGGACTCCCGCAGCTGGCGCAGCACCCTCAGCGCGTCATCGAATCGCCGCTCGCGGTTGTACACCAATACGAGGGCGAACATGGCGTCGGTTCGCGCTTCCCCGGATCCCGCCACCGCCCGTTCCAGCAGCTCGATCCCGCGCTCCTTGCCTCCGCCAAACCCCGCCACGTAAGCCAGCATCCGCATATGCACGGGCAGACTGGCGACGAGGTACCTGTAGGTTCCGACCACGAGACCGGCGTCGGTTCGTGACCGGTCGAGCTCCAGGACGCGTTCGTGTTCGTCGTAGCAGCGTCGGGCCGCGCGGAACCCGGCCATCAGCCTGCCTTCAACCGTTGCAATGTAGGACGCGTCCAGGCCAAGCGCTGCCCCGAGATCGTAATGCGCCTGGGCGTCCCGTGGATTCGTCTTGACCCGCTGTTGCGCAAGACTGAGGGCTTCCGCCACGTTTCGCTTGAACTCCGCGGCGAGATGCTCGGGCGGCTGTTTCAGGGCCACCTGCGTTCGTGTGAACGACCCGAGGTAATGATCGACCGTGACCGCGCCGCGGCTGAAAAGGATGTTGAGCCACACCACGGACGCGAGCGTGCGCCGCGGGGCCGCATCAGATGGTGCAGCCGCCACTGCACGCCGCAGCCGTTCCATCGCTGCCTCGTGATCCAGGTTGTAGGCAAGGTCCAGCGCTTCGCTCCGGAGATCGACCGAAGGCTCGATAGGTAGATGGACCGATGGAACGACAGACCGATAGGCCGATGGGGAGATAGTGGTGGCCACGAGCAGCGCGCCGATTACTGGCCACGGCCGTCGCATCGGTCTATGATAGCCGTCTGCTACTCGATGCAATCAAACAGCGTACTGGAGGGATTGAATGCCGAGCGGACGACCGAGAAAGACTACCGACGACGTACTCATGAAGTCAGCCGAACTGCTAGGGTGGGCGCTCGGAGGCATCGAGCGTGAAATCGGCGCTACGCGTGACCGGCTCGCGTCGTTGACGGCGCAGGCGAACACGCTCAGGGCACGGCTACCGCGCGCGACGTCGCGAGGAGCGGCTTCGGAAGACGCTGCTGGTAGTCAGGCAAAGGCAGGCGCCGGCCGCAAACGCCGCCGCCGCAAGATGTCCCCGGAAGCGCGCAAGCGGATCTCCGAGATGATGAAGAAGCGGTGGGCGGAGCGGAGGAAGAAGTAACAGGTTCACCGTTCACCGTTCATAGGTCGTAGTTTCTTCCGACGCCGCGCACCTTTGCTCGTTCCCACGCAAGGTGCGCGGCGGCGACATCCTCCACCGCCATCCCCAGACTCTTGAAGATCGTGACGTCGTGCTCGCTCTGGCGTCCCGGAGCGGTGGCCGATACAACCTCGCCGAGCTCGCCGGCAATGTGCGCGGCGTCGATCACACCTTCAGCCATCGCAAGGACCACATCCCCCGCCTCCGCCAACGCGCCCTCCCGTGAGTCGACATAAAGTCGCGCGCGCGCCACGAGCGCCCCGTCCATCTCCCGCTGGTTCGGCCGGCAGGCGCCGACGGCGCAGATGTGAGCGCCGTCATGCACCCAGGCGGACCGCACGACGGGCTCGCGCGACGCGGTCGCGAGCACGATGATGTCCGCGTCGCGCACCGCCTCGCGGGCGTCGGCCGCTGGAACGATCCGCGCGCCCGCAGTTGCCGACATTTCCGACGCGAACGCCTCGCGACGTTCGACTGACGGGCTCCAGACACGCACATCGCGCAGCTGTCGCACCCGCGCAATCGCTTCGAGGTGGCTCCGCGCCTGGACACCCGAGCCCACGATTGCAAGCGCTCCCGCATCGGCTCGCGCCAGGTGCCTGACCGACACGGCCGACACGGCAGCCGTGCGCGCCTCGGTGATGTAGCGTCCATCCATGATCGCCACCAACGCGCCGGTTGCGGGATCGAGCAGCATGACGGTCGCCAGGTGCGTCGGGAGACCAACCTCGGCGTTGCCGGCGAACACCGTCACCAGCTTTGTGCCGAGCGCCGGCAGCGCCGGCATATACGCCGGCATCATGCCGAAGAACGACCGTTCCCCAACTGTGACGATCGTTCGCAGCGGCTGTTGCACGCGGCGTGCGGAGAATTCCACCAGCGCCGATTCCATGGTCTCGATGAGGTCGTCCATCGAAATCAGAGCTTTCACGTCGGACTCGGTCAAGACGAGCGGCATTGGCGGATTGTATAGACTCGGTGGCGGAATGATCCGCATCCAGACCATTGATGCGCACACGGCAGGGGAGCCGCTTCGGCTGATCGTCGCCGGCTTTCCACCGGTCAAGGGAAAGACGATTCTCGAGCAGCGCGAGTACGTCCGCCGGAAGCACGATGGCCTCCGCCGCGCCCTGATGCTCGAGCCGCGCGGGCACGCAGATATGTACGGCGCGCTGCTGACGCCGCCGGAGCACGAGGGTTCGCATGCCGGCGTGCTGTTCATGCACAACGAGGGTTACAGCACGATGTGCGGTCATGGCGTGATCGCCGTGACGAAAATCGCCCTGGAGCGAAACCTCATCGTCATGCCGCCGGAATCGGATGGTTCCGTGCGGATCACCCTCGACTCTCCCGCCGGTCCAATCTACGTGACCGCCCAGACAGACGCGAACCTCCGCGTCACCAGCGTCAGCTTCCGTAACGTCCCTTCCTTCGTGCTGCACGCGTCGCTGCCGGTTCGCGTCGGGCCACGCGACGTGAACATCGACGTCGCGTTTGGCGGAGCTTTCTACGCGATCGTCGACAGCGAGACTGTCGGCATTCCGATCATGACCGAACGCCTCACGGACCTCCGGCGCGTCGGCATGGAAATCAAGCACGCGGCAGAGAAAGCCGTGAAGGTCGAACATCCTCTGGAGCCGCAGCTGCGCGGGATCTACGGAACGATCTTCACAGGCCAGCCGTCGGACGACAGCGCCGACCTTCGCAACGTAACGATCTTCGCGGATGCC
>JACDCA010000018.1 GCA_013694635.1 Acidobacteriota bacterium
CACCCCATTGTCAGGACTCCTGAGCGACACGGACGCGGAGGTCAAACAGGCCGCGGCGTTTGCCTTGGGTGTGATCGGGGATGCCTCCGCGGCCCCCGCGCTCGTCCCGGCGCTCACGGATCCGGCGCCGATGGTACGCGGGCGCGCTGCCGAAGCGCTCGGCCTGATCGGCGCGAAAGACACGGCAGCCGCTGTCGGGGCTCTGGCCGCCGAGTACGCCCGCCACCCGTCCGTGACGGGCCGCCAACCGGACGATGAGACGTCAGTGCCGCCTGAGGCGGAAGCGTTCAAGCTCGCGATCTTCGCGCTTGTCCGGTTGGGCGCGTGGGAGCCGCTGGCGGCTGCGGTGCTCGAAGGGGACCGTCCGCTCACGCGCTGGTGGCCGGTCGCGTACGCGCTGCAGCGCATCAACGATCCACGCGCCTTGCCGGCGTTGCGGCAACTCGTCGACGGGCAGGGGAAATACACGACTGCCTTTGCAGTGCGTGGGCTGGGCGCGTTGAAGGATTCGTCGGCCGCGCCGGCGATCGTGCCGCTTCTCAACGGTTCGCGCGGTCTCGAAGTGACCGTGTCAGCAATTCGCGCGGCGGGTCAGATCGGCGCCGAGACGGCCGTCGAGCCGCTGGGGCGCATCGCGGCGGACCGTAAGGCGGATCCCAACCTGAGGCTGGAGGCGGTCACGGCGCTCGGTTCTCTCACGGGCAGCGGAGCGCTGGCGGTGGTGCAGGATCTGATCACGGATCCCTGGCCGGTGCTGCGCATTGCCGCGCTCCGCTCGTCTGCGGCGATCGACCAGGAAACCTTCGTGGTGATTCTCGCGAGCCTGGATCCGGATCCTCACTGGACGGTGCGCTCGGCGCTCGCGGGTGTGCTGGCGACGCTGCCGGCGGACATCGCGGTGGATCGTCTGCGCGCCATGCTCGCCGACGAAGACAAACGAGTCGTGCCCGCGGTGCTGCGCGCACTGGTGCGCGCGAAGGTCCCGGACGCCGGGGACCTGCTACTCGCGCGGGCGAAGGATCTTGATTTCTCGGTCCGCGCCGTGGTCTCGGACCTGATCGGCCAGGTGAAGCCGCCAGGGGGAGCCGAGGCGCTGCGTGAGGCGTACAAAGCCGCCCTCCCTGATCTCACGTACTCGGCGAGGACCGCCGCCCTCGACGCGCTGGCATCGTATGGCGCCGGCGACGCGGTAGAGACGTTGAAGACGGCGCTCGGCGATCGCGAGTGGGCCGTTCGGGTGCGCGCGGCGGAGCTGCTCGACAAGCTCGACCCGGCCGGGGATCACCGCCGCGCCATGCGTCCCGTGCCCGGCCCGGCACCCGCGGCGTACGCCGACAAGACGCTCCTTGCGCCCGATTATTCTCCTCACGTCTTCATCGAGACCGCGAAGGGCACAATCGAGTTCGAGCTCGCCGTCCTCGACGCGCCGCAGACCAGCCGCAACTTCCTCACGCTCGCGCGCAAGGGGTTTTTCAACGGCCTGGCGGTTCACCGCGTCGTCCCGAACTTTGTCGTCCAGGACGGCGATTCCCGCGGCGACGGGACCGGGGGCCCGGGCTACACGATCCGCGACGAGCTGAACGAGCGGCGCTTCGTTCGCGGCACCGTCGGTATGGCGCTGTCGTGGAAGGACACGGGCGGCAGCCAGTTCTTCATCGTCCACTCGCCGCAGCCGCACCTCGACGCGAAGTACACCGTGTTCGGGCATGTTGTCGCGGGCATGGACGTCGTTGACCGCATTCAGCAGGGAGACGTGATTCAGCGGGTGAGGGTGTGGGACGGGAGGGGCTGGCAGTAGTACAAAAAACAAGGGGGCGACACGAGGTCGCCCCCTTTCTAGCGGGCAAGGGCTCTTACCGCTTCTTACCGCCCTTTTTCGCGCCGCCCTTCTTGGCAGTCTTCTTGGCCATGCGTATCCCCCCCTTCGTATGGGACTTGTCGCGAGGAGTTCTCACTGCGTTGCAGCGCCGCGGCCATCGGCACGCCGGCCTGCGTTGTCAGCGCTCTCGCCTGGTTGCTTATCCGACGGAAGCGGTGCGCCCCGCCGTGTCGATCGCCGCGCGTTCTATGCGGTGGTCGATCTCAACTCCCGTCTGAGCGGGAGGCCAGCATCAAAAAAATGGGGGTGTCATCTCTCGACACCCCCGGACCGGCAGGCGGCTTAGCGCTTCTTCCCGCCCTTTTTCGCGCCGCCCTTTTTCGCCGTCTTTTTCGCCATTATTCCTCCTTGGAATTGGCAGCTCAGCATTGTTACCGGTGACCGAGGGTTACCATAGGTGGGCTGAGCACTCCACCCTCATACAAGATGTAGATTATGGATGAGAAAATCCGACTGTCAAGCACAAAGTGGTTGAAATGTCAAAAAACCGCACGCCAGTTTTGTCGGTTCAACACGCGTGAAGCTGTAGCCACGGGCCACGGTGCAACACTGGTACGTGCTGATCCCGACCGTGTTGAACCGTGTTGCACCGTCGCCCGTGTTGCACCCTGGCC
>JACDCA010000024.1 GCA_013694635.1 Acidobacteriota bacterium
GCGCTCAGCGGCGGGGCTGAACGCAAACCGGCGTGGGCCCGCCACCGGGAAGGCCACCACATCGAACCCCCGCGCCGCGGCGGTGGCGACAGCCGGAGGGTCGGCGCACCAGATCGAAGCGTCAACCCCCACGTCGCGTTGCGCGCGTGCGCTGGCGAGGGGGCCGCTCCCCAGACCGCCAGCGTTCCGGCTCAACGAAGGCACGAGATGCAGGATCTGCACGAACTATGACCTATGACCTATGAATGATGAACTCTCGCGGGATGCGGACCCCTGATGACTTGCTACCGTCACGGCGAGTGCTTAGGATAGCTGGGTGCCACCGCTCCGAAGGCTCCTCACGCGCACCTTCCCGGCTGCCGCTGACATCTACAAGGCCACCCGAAGCCGCCTGCAGCGGCTGCGTGCGGGCGAGGGGGATGTGCAGGTATTCGACCACATCCTCGCGGAAAATCGCTGGCGGGATCCGGACTCCGCTTCCGGCACGGGGTCGAATCTGAAGCAGACCGAGACGCTTCGCCGCGAATTGCCCGCGATGCTCGCGAGGCTGGAGGTGCGGACGCTGCTCGATGCCCCCTGCGGCGATTTTCACTGGTTGCAGCACGTGGAGCTCGAGAGTGTCGCGTATACGGGGGTCGACGTGGTGGCGAGCCTGGTCGCGCACTGCCAGGCGTCATTCGGCTCCGCCTCACGGCAGTTCATGTGTCGAAACATCCTGACCGACCCTCTGCCCCGGGCGGATGCGATTCTGAGCCGCGATTGCCTCAGCCATCTGTCCGATGGCCACGCGTTGACGGCGCTGCGGAACTTCCGCGCGAGCGGTGCGACGTGGATCCTCGCGACCACCTATCCCTCCAGGCCCCGCAACTGGGATATCGTCACCGGCAGCTGGAGGCCCATCAATCTGTGCGCGGCACCGTTCAATTTTCCGCCGCCTGTCGATGCGCTGGTCGAGGGATCGACCGAGTACGACGGGGACTTCGCCGACAAGACGCTGGCGGTGTGGCGACTCGACCGGCTGTCGCTGACGTGATCCTGGCGTAATCAATGCAGTGAAACGGATGGCTCGTCCCCCAGCCGGCCGAATCAGTCAAACCTGAGACCGAACGCACCGAACACGGCAATGGTGAAAACCGCGAGGTCGGCGAGGAGCACGTCTCGATTCTTCACCTGTGCGCGGCCTCCCGTGAGATTTCAGGCCCCGTTTCTCCGAACATCTCGGCCCGCACATAGTCCGCGAGCCGTTCTCCCTGTTTGTCCCACGACTTTTCGGCGAGCATGAAGCTACGGGCTTTCATGCCGAGCGCCCGACGCTCCTCGACGGGTATCCTGGCGATCTCCCCGACACGCTCGGCGAGGGCGCGCGAGGTCTCGTCTCGAAGCAGGTACAGGAGCGTCCCGTACTCGTCCTCGACGTGCCCGGTACATGTCGACAGAACGGGCGGGCCCGACGCGAGTAGCTCCATCAGTTTCGAAGGAAAGAAATACCGGGTATCGATGGCCTGCGTGACCCGGATATTCAGCAGCAGGTCGGCCGACCCATAGAGGTCCAGCAGCTCGCTGAAGTCGAGGAACCCATGATACACAATGCGGTCATCGCTGGCGGTAGCTCTCCGAACGCTGGCCGCAAGCGTGCCCTTCCCCGCGACGATCAGCTCGAACCCCTGCGGCAGATGACCCATCGCCTCGAGGACTAACTCTACGCCATTGAAGGATTCGAGGCTGCCCGCGAGCACCATCCGAAACCGTTCCGGCGCCGGCCGCGGGCGGCCGTCCATGGTCGCGCGCGTGAATGCCTCCGGCGATACACCGCCTTCGATCAGACAGACCGTCTTGCCTGGCAGGAAGTCATTCGCGATGGGCCGCGACACCACCATCCAGCCGTCGAAGCGCGGCAGGAGCCAGCGGTGAAGAGCGAAGTCCAGCTTTCGGAACAGCGTCGGCGGCGCGACGCCACCGGGCGTCACGACATCGTTCACGGATACCAGGATTTTCGTTCCGGTCAGGCGGGCGACGAGCCACACGAACAACCCGGGAGGCATCGACAGATTCAAGCAATGCACGAGCCGGGGTCTTCCGCGACGGCGCCAGCACCATGCGGCCAGTGCAAGGGCGACGGACACCCCAGCCGTCAGCCACTTCAGCGGCTGTATGTTCACAAACGGCACCAGCCGCACCTTGCGCCCCTCGCCGGTAGTGAACCACCCGTGGCGCCCCATCAATCGCTTGCCACGCGGAAAGCCGGGGAGTGGTTCGACGCCGAGGACGACGTCGGCCGGTAGCCCGGCAGTCGCAAGCCCGCGCAACAGCCCTTCCACGAACATCTGACCTGCGCGATTGAACGCCGCGTCGTCGATGTCGGACTCGGTCGTTGCGAGGACCCCGACAAAGGCGATTACGGGGCCGACTGACGAGCCCATGTGAGGTATTCCGTCACGCCTGAAGCCAGGTCGACCGTGGGTTGAAAGTCCAGTGCGGAACGCGCGGCGGTAATATCTGCCATGCTGTCACGCACGTCGCCGGCGCGCGCCGGCCCATACCGTACCAAGGGAGACGTGACCGACGCGCGCGCCATCATCCGCACCAGCTCATTGATGCTGACGCGCAACCCGCTGCCGATATTGAACGCTCCCGTGACCCGGCGTGCGGGAGCGGCTCGGACATTTGCCTGCGCGACATCCGCCACGTGCACGAAGTCGCGGGTCTGCTCGCCGTCGCCGAACACCGTCAGCGCCTCGCCGCGCAGCAGCTGGCGCGTGAAGATCGGTATGACATTGCCATAGGCATCGTACCGCTGCAGCGGACCGTAGACATTGAAATACCGCAGGCACACCGCCGAGAGCGACCCGTCAACGTACCGAGCACGTTTGTCGTCGCATCCCCGATCGGATCCCCGATGGAGCGCGCGTTGCCCACCGATGCGGCCAAGTGAAACACGGTATCGCATCCGCGC
>JACDCA010000033.1 GCA_013694635.1 Acidobacteriota bacterium
GCCGAGCACCGTGGCGGCCGACATGGGCCTCGGCAAGACGCGACAGGCGATCGTGTCATTACAGCATCTCGCGCCGAACGGTCCGTATCTGGTCGTGTGCCCGGCCTCGGTGAAGCGAAACTGGGCGCGCGAGATCGAACAGGTGATTCCCGACCCGTCACTCGTCGTGATCGATGGCAGCGCGCCGGTTGACCTCGGTTTTCACCGGGGGACTTCGTCCCCAGGACCCCCTTACACGCTCGCTCGCGGGGGCCCCAGGCCCCGCTCCGCTCGCGTGGCTCGCGTCTGACCGACAGCGCGAGCGCGACGGCGGCCCACCCACTGATCGTCCAGCTGTTGACGGGCACACCGCTCACGAGCCGACCCCGCGATCTCTTCGTGCTGCTGCAGCTGGTCGGACATCCGCTCGGACGCAGCTTCCTCGCGTTCGCGAAGCGCTACTGCGCGGCGGAGAAAGGGGAGTTTGGCTGGAAGACCGGCGGCGCCTCGAACATCGACGAGCTCACGGTGCAGCTGCACGGCGTCATGCTGCGCCGATCGAAAGACGATGTGCTGGCGTTACCGCCGAAGCTGCGAACGTGGGTGCCGGTTACGGTGCCGGCGACGACTGGCGCCCGGGCGATCAAGAAGGTCCTGGCACTGCTGACGGGAAAGAGCGACGAGAGCATGGGCCCGGTCTCGAAGGCGACCGATCTCCGAAAACGCGGCAGGCTTCTGGCGTTCCTGGTCGAAGCACGGCAGGCACTTGCATTGCGAAAACATCCGCGACGCTCGATATCGTCGCGGGCGGCACCGGGTTGAATCTGGCGGCGGCGACGCAGGTTGTCTTCAACGATCTCAATTGGGTGCCGACCAATCACTGGCAGGCCGAGGAGCGCGCCTACCGCATCGGACAGACCCGGACCGTCGACGTCACGTACTTTGTCGCCCAGAACACGATCGATGATTTCGTCCACGCGGTGCTCGAGACCAAGGCCGCGCTCGTCTCCGCGATCGTCGAAGGCGAGGCCATCGCAGAAGGTGTTGGTGGAGACGTGCTCGATGAGTGGCAGCGTGCGCTGCATTCACTCTCCTCGGGTCTGGCATTGGACGGTAGTTCCGATGACGACATGGTTGAACGCCTGGTGAAGGAAGCCTCGGAAGACTTTCGGGCGCGCCACAAGATTGACCAGAAAGGCACCGTCAGTCTCCGCGGCCCGAGTGATGTTGAGGCCTTTCGACGCGCGCTTGAACGACTGGTGAAAGTGCTGTCAGGGTCAGCGTCGAAGCGTTTCCGGATCGCGAGCACCTCGCACAAGGGGCTCGACTACGAAATCGTCGTCGCTGATGCTGACGTCACCTGCACCTGCCCCGGGTTCGAGTATCGCGGACAGTGTCGCCATGCACTCGACGTCAAGGCGGCACTTGCATCCGGCCAAGCGGTGCCCGCGCCCTACGCTGCAGTCCGCTGAACGAGACCGGCCGCGCAAAGCAAGGGCATGCAAAACGTCGCTGGATCAGCGCCGCATTCGCGAGCGAGCGGAGCGAGCGAAGCCACGCGAGCGGAGCGGGGCATCAGGGGCCCCCGCGAGCGAGCGTGCAAGGGGGTCCGGGGGACGAAGTCCCCCGGAAAGAGAGGTCGCGCCGCTTCGCGGCAGCTTGATGTCCCAGGCGAGTCCGAGCGCCTGCAGCGTCCGAATGCCCATCCAGTTGGGATCGAGCTCGTACCATGCCAAGCCGTGGCGGGCGCTTGTCGGATGCGCGTGATGGTTGTTGTGCCAGCCTTCGCCGAACGTCAGCAGCGCCACCCACCAGTTGTTGGTGGAATCATCCCGCGTCTGGAACCGCCGTGAACCCCACTTGTGCGTGGCGGAATTCACCAGCCACGTAGCGTGAAGACCCACGGTGGTGCGGAAGAAGATCCCCCAGAGCACGTACGGGATGCCCCCGAAAGCCAGGAGGCCTAACCCGACGATCACGTTGGAGGTCCAGTGCCACCTGGAGAGCGCGACGTGGACCGGATCCCGGGCAAGGTCGGGGGCGTAGCGCGCGAGCACGCCGGCGTCCTGGTGGAGCCCTTCGCCGC